>NZ_DJSX01000020.1:0-32467 GCF_002439135.1 Pseudomonas sp. UBA6323
TTCTGCACCTGCACCTGGGCGTTGTCCAGATCGGTACCGAGGGCGAAGGTCACGGTCAGGGTCAGCTTGCCGTCGGCGGTCGATTGCGACGACATATAGAGCATGCCTTCGACGCCGACGATGGCCTGTTCCAGCGGCGAGGCGACGGTTTCACCGATCACCTTGGGGTTGGCGCCGGGGAAGTTGGCGCGCACCACCACGGTCGGCGGTACCACCTCGGGGTATTCGCTGATGGGCAGCTGAAACAGGGATATACCACCGCCAATCAGGATCAGCAGCGACAGCACGGCGGCGAAGATCGGCCGCTGGATGAAGAATTGCGAGAAATTCATGGGTCTGTCCTCAAGGCGCGGGCTGGATCAGCCGCGCGGCGAGCGAGCTTCGATTTTTTCGGCGGCGATACGCGGGGCCTGGCTGCCATCGACGGCCTGGCGCATGCGGGCCAGCTGTTCGAGGGTGCTGTCATCGGCCATGGTCACTGGCTGTGGGTCGACGGTGGCGCCGGGCATGGCGCGTTGCAGGCCGTTGACGACGATCTTCTCGCCCTTGCTCAGGCCGCTACGGACGATGCGCAGGCCTTCGAGCTTCGGCCCCAGCTCGATGGCGCGGTAGGCCACGGCGTTGTTCTCACCGAGCACCAGCACGTACTTCTTGCCCAGGTCGGTGCCGACCGCTTCGTCCTTGATCAGGGTGGCGGCGTAGGGCTTGCTGCCCACCAGTTTCAGGCGCGCGTACAGGCCTGGGGTGTAGCGGCCGTCCTGGTTGTCGAACACGGCGCGACCACGAATGGTGCCGGTGCGCGGGTTGACCTGGTTGTCGAGAAAATCCAGCTGGCCCAGATGCGGGTGGCCGGCTTCATCGGACAGGCCGAGGTACACCGGGCTGGCGCCACGGGCGTCGGCACCGGACTCGCGGGCCAATTGCACGTATTTGAGGAAGGCACGCTCGTCGGCGTCGAAATAGGCGTAGACCTTGTCGGTGGAGACCACCGAGGTCAGCAGGCTCTGACCGGCGCCCACCAGGTTGCCCTCGGTGATCTCGGCGCGGCTGACGCGGCCATCGATGGGCGCGGTGATACGGGTAAACCCGAGGTTCAGGCGCGCATTTTCCAGCTCGGCGGCAATCGCTGCGACTTGAGCCTGGGCTTCAGTGGCGGCACTGGCACGGGCATCGGCGAGTTCGGCAGAAATGGCGTTGCTCTGGCGCAGGCGCTCGCCACGGCGTGCCTCGTTGGTGGCGCGCGCTTGGCTGGCACGGGCCTGTTGCAGCTGGGCTTCGAGGCGTTTGACTTCGGCCTGGAAGGGGCGCGGGTCGATCTGGAACAACAGATCGCCTTTCTTCACCAGGGTGCCCTCGTCGAAGGCGACCTTGTCGATATAGCCGGAAACGCGCGGGCGAATTTCGACGGATTGCGGCGCTTCGAGGCGGCCGGTGAACTCATCCCACTCGTTGACGGGTTGCTCGATGACTTCGGCCACGCTGACCTTGGGCGCAGGCATTTGTGCCTGGGTCTGCGCTGCCTGATCGCAACCGCTGAGGGTTAGGACACCGGCGAGGGCCAGGGGGAATATCCAAATGTTCTTGTGGTGCTGTTCCATGGGTGACTCCGCCAGTCGGATTTGTGGATGGACGGAGTCTGCTGCGAGTCTTGGAGGGCTACGAATCGAACGCCATGAAATTGAATATCATTGGGAATGATTGAGGGCGGACTTACATCAATTTCGATTCATGAAGAGCGCCGGTGTTCCGAAATGTACCTGAACGATGGCTGTATGGGATGATCAGAGGCTGTCCGGGTCGCCACAGAACATCTGGATGCGCGAGCGCAGCCAGCGCTCGGCGGGATCGTTATCCTGCGCGCCGCGCCAGGCCATGTGCAGTTCGAAGGCAGGTGTTTGCAGAGGCAGCTCCTCGGCGCGCAGGCCACCGGCTGCTGTCAGTGCGGCAGCGGTGTAATCCGGGACGGTGGCGACGATATCGGTTTCCGCCAGCAGACTGGCCAGGCCGTTGAACTGCGGCACTGCCAGCACCACATGGCGCTTGCAGCCGACCTTCTCCAGCTCCTCATCGATAAAACCGGTAAGGTCGCCCGCAAAAGACACCAGCGCATGCGGGCGCGCGCAGTAATCTTCCAGACTCAGCGCACCGGGCACGGTGTCGGCGCGCAGCAGTTTGGCCTTGCTGCGGCGCAACACCTTGCGCTTGGCATTGGCCGGCAGCTCCTCGGTGTAGGCCACGCCAACGGATATTTCCCCGGAGGCCAGCAGCCCCGGCATCATCAGGTAGTTGGTGCGACGGATCACCAGCACCACGCCGGGCGCTTCGGCGCGCAGGCGACGGAGCAGGGCGGGCAGCAAGGCGAACTCGACATCGTCGGAAAGCCCGATGCGGAACACTGCCTTGCTGGTAGCAGGGTCGAACTCGGCGGCGCGGCTGACGGCGGTGGAGATCGAGTCCAGCGCTGGCGACAGCAGGGCGAAAATCTCCTGCGCGCGTGGGGTCGGCTCCATGCTGCGGCCGGTGCGTACGAACAGGGGGTCATCGAACAGCGTACGCAGGCGAGCGAGCGCCGCACTGATAGCCGGCTGACCCAGGAACAGCTTCTCTGCGGCCCGAGTCACGCTGCGTTCATGCATCAGTGTCTCGAAGACGATCAGCAGGTTCAGATCGAGGCGGCGCAGATCGTTGCGGTTCATCCGGGTACCATTCGAGGGATACGGGCCTTGTCAGCACGGGCGTGCAATGAGAGCCTTTGGCCGGGCAATAGTACGGGCAGCGTGTAGCGGATGGAAAGATGCTGAATCACTGCCAGGCATGAAGACTATCGATAGAGTCTGATAGTGTCGCCGCCGCACAGCGGATAGAGTCCACAGTCAATGAAGTGTTAATCCGCGATCAAGCTCGAGGTAAGCGATGTCCCGCATGATCCGTTTCCATAAGTTCGGCGATGCCGATGTGCTCCAGTACGAAGAGGTTCCGACGCCCGTGCCCGGCCCTGGTGAGGTGCTGGTGCGCGTTCAGGCTGTCGGCCTGGGCTGGAACGACGTGCGCTGGCGGCAGAACCTGGCGTCAGAGCAGGCCAAGCTTCCGGCCGGTACCGGTTTCGAACTGGGCGGCACCGTGGCGGCGCTGGGTGATGGTGTGAGCGACCTGGAAGTTGGCACCGCCGTGGCCGGTTTCCCGGCGGGCACGCCGAACCGCTACCCGACCTGGGGTGATCTGGTGCTGATGCCCAGCCACGCCCTGACCCGTTATCCCGAGGTGCTCAGCCCGATCCAGGCCAGCGTGCACTACACCAGCCTGTTGTTCGGCTATTTGGCGCTGATGGATCTTGCCCACCTCAAGCCCGGCCAGCATGTGCTGATCACCGAGGCCAGCCACTGCATGGCGCCGCAGACCGTGCAACTGGCCAAGGCGCTGGGTGCCAAGGTCATCGTTTCCACCGGCTCACCGGAGGATCGCGAGTTCCTGCGTGGTCTGGGCGCCGACAAGGTGATCGTGACCGAAGAGCAGGACCTGGTCCTTGAAGTCGAGCGCTACACCGAAGGTAAGGGCGTCGAGGTGATTCTCGACCAGTGCGCCGGCCCGCAGATGAAACTGCTGGGTGATATCGCCGCACCGCGTGGCAAGCTGATCCTGTACGGGATCAACGGCGGCAACGACACGGCTTTCCCGGCTTGCGCCGCGTTCAAGAAGCACCTGCAGTTCTTCCGTCACTGCGTGCTGGACTTCACCGGTTGCCCCGAGTTGGGCATCGAGCCGAACGACGAGGCGGTGCAGCGCGCGCTCACGCATATCAACCAGATGACCGCGGACCGTCTGCTGACGCCGGTGATCGACAAGGTGTTCGATTTCGAGGACTTCGTCGAAGCGCATCGCTACATGGAAACCTGCCCGAATCGCGGCCGTGTGGCCCTGAAGCTGGCCACGGATTAAAGTCCGCGGCCACATGGTCGCTATAACCTAGGTCTACGTTCGTTCTAAGGAAAGGTTCATGAGTCTGGTTACCGGCGACGCGCTATCGCTGTTGTTGTTTCGTCTGCATAGCGGTCGTCTGCTGGGGATCAACCTGCTCAAGGTCAACGAGATCATTCCGTGCCCGGCCTTGACCAAGCTGCCCAACCGTCATCCCAACGTACGCGGCATCGCCACCTTGCGCGGTGCTGCGATGACGGTGATCGACCTGGCGCGCGCCATCGGCGAACGCGGCGCAGCTGATGAAGATGACGGTTGCCTGATCGTTACGGAGTTGAGCCGCTCGCGTCAGGGGCTACACGTGAAGAACGTCGAACGCATCGTGCAATGCTCCACCCGCGACGTGCGTCCGCCACCTGCCGGCTCGGGTAATCGCGCCTTCATCACCGGGGTGACCCAGATCGATGGCGCCATCGTGCAGATTCTCGATATCGAGAAGGTCCTGCACGATATCGCGCCGGCCTTGGAAGAAGCGCCCGTCGGCCTGCTCGAAGGCCAGGATGCCCGCCTGCTGCAAGGTCGCCGTGTGCTGCTGGTCGACGACTCGCAGGTGGCGCTGCAACAGACCCTCAACGTGCTGCGTCAGCTGGGCTTCGATTGCACGGCGGTGCGCAGCGGTCAGGCCGCCTTGCAGCAGCTGCATGAATACCATCAGGCCGGGATGCCCTTCGAGTTGCTGGTCTCGGATATCGAGATGCCTGAACTCGATGGCTACAGCCTGGTTCAGGAAATTCGCCGCAGCCCCGACATCGCCGAGACCTATGTGCTGCTGCACACCTCGCTGGACAGCACCATGAATACCGAAAAAGCCCGCTCAGTCGGTGCCAATGCGGTGCTGACCAAATTTTCCTCGGTCGATCTCAGCCAGGCTTTGCTCGACGCCTTCCGGCAAATGAGCGGGCAGCACTAGGCACGCCCTGCGGCGCAACTGCCGCCTGACTAGCTAGAGCCGTATATTTCCAAAATTGGTCGCGCGCAGGCCGTGAGCGGGCATGTGCTTTGGGCCAATGCGCCTCGCTGACCACTCGGCCAAGGAGCACGGAAGTCTTCGAGGCATAGTGGGCATGAGGTCAGTAGAGAAGTGCGACGGCATCCTCAAGGCAACAGGGCATGACCGAAGCGTGACCCGGAGAGTCGCCACCTTTTTCCAGCGCATGCCAGAACGGGCCGAAATGCAGGGCCGATCGGGGGAGGGCGCGCCACGATGAGCTGGCCTGACGCACGTCAGAACACCACTGCGTCACGGAATTGATACAGGTCAATAAAATTCTTTGCTTCGGCATTAATCCAGTTGGAATTTTTGTCGATGGAGCTGTCTATCAATCGACGGCGGTTGCGGTTCTCCTGGGCTGTAACTGGTTGACTTCTCTATGTAAAAGATCCTTATCAGGTCATTCCCGAAAATGGATGTTCTTTCCGAGTTCTTCGAGCGCACGAGCCTTCAAGGGCGACTGTTATTCGCCGGCCCGGTAGACGGCACCCTGGTGCTGGATAAACCCCCAGGCATGGCCTTCATTCACGTGGTCGAGCGCGGCGCACTGGATATGGTGCATTCCGACAAGCCCCGCGTCGCGATCGATCAACCCAGCGTGTTGTTCTGTCCCAGCTGTTGCTGCTACAAGCTGCGCGCCCACGAACCAGGTGGCGCGGATCTGATCTGCGCCTCGTTCCAGTTCGGGCGTTACGGTCAGCAGCCTTTCGAACTGGGCCTGGAGGAAACCCTGGTGTTTCCACTGAGTGCCCTGGAGCAGCTGGGGCCGGTGATCGGTTCGCTGGTCAACGAGTTCCGCACGCCGGCACCCGGGCGCAGCAAGGCGCTCAACCTGCTGTTCGAATATGTATTCGTTCTGCTGGTACGCCGTGCGGTGAACGAAGGGCGCATCACCAGGGGGCTGCTTTACGCCCTGCAGGACAGCCAACTGGGCCCGGCGCTGATCTGCATTCATCAGGAACCGCAGTTGGCCTGGAGCGTCGAGCGCCTGGCCGAACTGGCGAAGATGTCGCGGACCAAGTTCGCCGCGCTGTTCAACGAGGTGATGGGCATGACGCCGATGGCCTACGTGACGGCCTGGCGCATGAAGGTCGCGCAGGACCTGTTGCGTGAAGGAATGCCGATCAAGGTGATCGCCGACGCGGTGGGTTACAGCTCACAAGCGTCGTTCTCGCGCACCTTCGCCCAGCAGATCGGGCAACCGCCCGGCGAGTGGCTGCGCAGCGAGGGACTGGAACTGCCGGCCAAGCTGCAGGTGCAGATCTACCGCGATTGACCTTGCAGGCCCAGGGCGACTGACGCCCTGGGCTTGGCATCGCTCAGGCGACGACCGGGATCAACGGGTCAGCGGCGGCCAGTGCAATTTCGCGCTTGGCTTCCGGCGGATAGATCCACTGGGTGTTGATTTGCGTCTTGAGCTCTTTGCCTTCCTTGCCAGTCAGCACTACCTCGCGCTCCCAGCCTTCGGTGAACACCGCGCCCCAGGCGCCCAGATCCAGGCAGGTGACGTACTTGGGCTGACTGTAGGGAATCGGCTCCACGCCCAACAGATCGGCTACTGCGTTGTTACCGGATGAGCGGCCGAGGGCGATGGCGTGCTGACAGGTCATCAGCGCATGGTTGCCCAGGTCGTCCACCGCTGCATAAGCCGTATCGCCCGTGGCGTAGATGGCGTCCTGGCCCAGCACCTTGAGGTTGCGGTCGACATGCAGGCGGCCAAAGGCGTCACGCTCACCGTCGACTTGCTGCGTCAGCGGCGAGGCTTTCACACCGACAGTCCAGACCACGGTGCTGGCCTCGATTCGCTCGCCATTGTCGAGCTGCACACCCTGTTCATCGACCATCGAGACCGGGCTGCCGAGCTTCCAGGTCACACCGAGCGTATCGCTGGCTTCGGCGATCACTGTGGCGATCTGCTCGCCCATGGCGCTGCCGACCTGTTTGCCCATGTCGACGACAATGACGCGGATATCGGCCTCGTCACCGAGGATGGCACGCAGGCGCGCCGGCATCTCTGTAGCTGTTTCGATGCCGGTGAAACCACCGCCCACCACCACCACGGTATTGCGCGCCTGGCTGCTTGGCTGATGACGCAGTCCTTGCAGATGGCCCTCGAGCTTTTGCGCGGACTCCAGGCTGTCAACATCGAAGGCAAAACGGTCGATGCCGGCGAGCGGCGGACGCGCGACTTGGCTACCGGAGGCCAGGATCAACCGGTCATAAGTTAGTGCCAACTGTTCACCGCCGGCGTTGCGGTAGAACACCTGCTTGCCTTGTGCATCGATACGGGTGGCATAGCCCTGCACGAACTGCACACCGACCGCATCGAACAGTGGGCCGAGTGGAGCGACTGTGGTGTCCAGATCGGTTTCATAAAAGCGTGGACGTACCCGCAGTTCAGCTTGTGGAGCGAGGAGGGTAACGTCGATGTCGAGACGCTTGTGCTGTTCCAGCAAACGGATGGCGCTCAGCGCACTCCACATACCGCCGAAACCGGCACCGATGATTAAGATTTGCTGTTTCATATCGTGAGTTCCATAGCGAAGAAGAGAAAGGGTGGTGGCTGACTACGGAACGAATTCTGCTGTTGTATTGGATTAGTGTATTGATCCAATATCGCCAAAAATAATTAATCCACTTTGGAGCCTGTATGCCAGCCCACAAAGCCCCGCCACAAGTGATATTCCTGCCGTTAGGATCTGCTGAAGAGGGGGTCAGCCTGCAGGGTTGGCTTTACGAGTCGCTGCGCCGCGCGATCCTGAGCGGGCGTCTGCCTGCCGGCAGCAAATTGCCTAGCACTCGCGCGATGGCCGAGCATTACAGCCTGGCGCGAGGCACGGTACAGGCGGCTTATCAGCAACTGTTTTCCGAGGGATATCTACAGGCGCGCACAGGCAGCGGTACGCGGGTCAGCGAGGCGCTGCCTGACCCTACGCTGAATGCGGGATACGTGCGGCGCAAGGTAGTGGCCCAGGCGCAGGAGCAACGCACAGCTCCCGATACGCCCTGGGTCAGGCGTTTGGCCGAGATCGAGCCGATTTTTGCCCGGCGCACGGCACCTACCGGCCAGCGTCCGTTTTTTCCGCATCGCGGCGATATCCACGCCTTCCCCATCGATCTATGGCGCAAGCTGCATACGCAACAATTGCGCAGTTCACGGTTGACGATGCTGCTCGACGGCGACCCGGCGGGCTTGCCCGAGCTGCGCGAAGCCATCGCCGGCTACCTCGCCATTGCGCGCGGAGTACAGGTGTCACCGGAGCGTATCTTGGTGCTTGGCACCGTGCAGCAGGGGCTGGATATCTGCCTGCGCTTGCTGGCACCAGGCGACTCTCAAGTCTGGATGGAAGACCCTGGCTATCCTGGCGCACGGCAGTTGATGGATATTTCCGGCGTGAACCGCGTGGATGTGCCGGTGGATCGTTCCGGCCTCAAAGTGGACGAGGGGCTGCGCCTGGCGCCGGGCGCTCGATTGGCTTATGTCACGCCGTCACGTCAGGCGCCGCTAGGCGGTGAGCTGTCACCGGCACGACGTCTGGCCTTGTTGCGCTGGGCCGCGGAGCAGGGCAGTTACATCTTCGAGGACGACTACGACAGCGAATACCGCTTTATCGCCAAACCCATTCCCGCATTGCGTTCGATGCCGGGCGCCGAGCAGTCGGTCATCCTCGCCGGCACCTTCAGCAAGCTGCTGTTTCCCTCGATTCGCCTGGCCTATCTGGTGGTGCCCGAACACCTGGTCGAGAGTTTCACCCGTGCCGCGGCGCTGATGTCGCGACATGCCAACAGCCTGGCTCAAGCAGTGCTGGCCGACTTCATTCATGAAGGGCATTTTGACCGCCATGTACGGCGCATGCGCAAGATTTACGCAGCGCGCGCCGAAGCCTTCGCCGAAGCGGCGCACAGGTATTGGCGGGGGCTGATCGAGGTACCGGAAATCCGCGCGGGTATGGACATCGCCTGTCGTCTGCAGGTCGTGAACGAGCAGGACGCCTTCACCCGTTTGCAGGCGGCAGGCATCGACGTGCTGCCGCTGGCGAGTTACCGCGTCAATGCGCGGGCGCCAGGTCTGGTGATGGGCTTCGCACCCTACGAGGAGAGGGCAATCGAAGAGGCGGCACAGGCCGTCGCACGGGCCTTGCGCAGCTGATTGAGGGCTGCCCCGGCCAGGCCGGGGCAGCGACCATCAGAGGATGCTCAACGGGTATTCGACGAATGCCCGAATCTCGTTGAGATCCGGCCCTACGTCGGTGCTGGAGCGGTAGATGGAATTGCGCAGGCGCAGGTGCAGGTCCTTGGCAGCGCCACTCTGGATGGTGTAACCGATCTGGTTGAAGATCTCGCGCTCGGTACCGTTGTTGTCGCTGCCGGTATCGATGTTGTCACCGCGTACGTAAGCGAACTTGTAGCGCAGGCCTGGCACGCCGTACTCGGCGAAGTCCAGCTCGTAGCTGGCCTGCCAGGAGCGCTCGTCCTTCAGATTGAAGTCCGAGTAGTAGGAGTTGGCCAGGTAGATGCTAGCGCCGCCATCGCCGTAGTCATAGGCAAAGCCGGCATCTCCGCTGTTGCGCTGATGGGCGACGATGAAGGCATGGGCGCCGATGCTGTACTTGGCGGCCAGGCTCCAGATGGTGTTGCGGTCACCCTGGCCGTCACCGCCGAGGTCGACAGCGGCCACCGAGCCGGTGTCGTACTTGGTGCGATAGATGTTGAAATCTAAGTTCAGCGCCTGCTCCGCAGCCAGTGCCAGGTTGTAATTGACGTTGGCGTAGTAGCGCTTGTACATGTCCTCGAGGTCGGCGTGATAGACCGCCAGACTCAGGTCATCGCTGACAACGTAGCTACCGCCGAGCACGTCGATGCTCTTGAGGCGATTGGGGTCGCGCGCCGGGTCGCCCATTGGACTGTCGGCGGTGAAGCGACCGGCATTCAGTTCCAGCCCCTCGATCTCATTGCTGGTCACCAGCGTGCCCGTGAACGACTGCGGCAGCAGGCGGCTGTCGTCATGGCCCAGAACGGGCAGGGAAGGGAACTGGTTGCCGTACTTGATCACGGTATTGGAAACGCGCAGCTTCACCGCGCCACCAGCCTGGGACAGATCGTCCACTGGGCGGCCCTCGCTGTCGGTGTCGAAGAAGGCGCGATAGTTGCGACCACGACCACTGTCGAGCTTGACCCCGAGCAGGCCGAAAGCGTCGACACCGAAACCGACGGTGCCCTGAGTGAAGCCGGACTCGAAGGTGGCGATGAAGCCCTGGCCCCAACTCTTGGCGTCGTTGGTGTTGTCCTTATAGTCACGGTTGAAATAGGCGTTGCGCAGCAACAGATCGAGGCTGGCGTCCTCGATGAAACCCTTGGTTTCGGACTGGCTGCTGGCGTGCGCCAACTGCCCGCCCAGCGCGAGGCTGCAAGCCAGCGCGAGACAGTGTTTCTTGTGCATGGGTGCTCCCGGTGTTGGTGTGCTGTTCTAAACGCGCCTCACAGCGAGGTAAGGCCCGGCCCAGAGGGCGCGCTTAGAGTTATCACCCAGCCTGCCGATGCACTATTCAAGCTGATCGATGATGACTATCAACGACTTCGATGCGCCGTTGCGCTCGATCGACGATAGGCTTCGCCCCGATGAAGATTCCAGGGCGGCGGTTGTTGCATCACTCCCGGACGCCGTCGCCCAGGCTCTCCACTTCATCTCCTTTGGTTAAGACGACTTGTGGCCGCCTAGTGATCCAGCGCGGCCTTTTTTTGTCTTTCTCGGCCCGCCATGCAGGGTGGGCCAGGCAAGTGACTTAATGAAAGTCGCGGCTGCGTATGTCCAGTCCGGTCAGCATCGCTGTCATGTCCGTCAGGCGCCCGGCGATCACATGGAGCACGCCATCCTGCGTTTCCAGATGGCCGTCGATGCGCAGCATCTGCGACTGCACCAGGACTCGCCGCTGGCGCTCGGCCAAGTCATGCCAGACGACCACATTGACCATGCCGAACTCATCTTCGAGGGTGACGAAGATGACGCCGCTGGCGGTTTGCGGCCTTTGCCGGCCGATCACCAGGCCGGCGATGCTGACCGGGCGGCCGTGCTCGACCGCCTGCAGTTCACGTGAGCTCCGGCAGCGCCGCGCCCTTAGCGCCTGACGCAGCAGAGCCAGTGGATGCGCACCGAGGGTGGTGCCGAGCGTCGCATAGTCGGTCAGCAGATCTTCCCCTTGCGATGGGGCAGGCAGGCCCGGAGCGTCTTCATTCGGCGCAGATACACCGGCGAACAGCGGTAATTGTTCCTCGACGCCAGCCACCGCCCAGCGCGCCTGGTAGCGGTGGCCAGCCAGGCCGCCGAGCGCGCCGGCATCGGCCAGTCGCTCGCGTGCCGAGGCATCCAGGCGTGCGCGCACGCTGAGGTCCTCGACATCACGGAATGCACCTGACAGGCGCGCTTGTTCGATACGCCGTGCGTCGTCTTCGCGCATGCCACGAATCATCCTCAGCCCCAGGCGGATGGCCGGCTCGCCATGTTCATCTGGCTCCAGGCTGCAGTCCCAGTCGCTGTAGCGCACATCAACCGGGCGCACTTCGACGTCATGCCGCCGCGCGTCCTGCAGCACCTGATCAGGGCTGTAGAAACCCATCGGCCAGCTATTGACCAGGGCGCAGGCGTAGGCCGCGGGCTCGTGACATTTCAACCAGCAACTGGCGTAGGCGAGCAGGGCAAAGCTGGCGGCATGCGACTCGGGGAAGCCGTAGCTGCCGAAGCCCTCGATCTGGCGGAAGATCCGTTCGGTGAACGCCTGCGTGTAGCCCTTTTCCAACATGCGCGAGGTGAGTCGCTGGCGATGCGGTTCGAGGCCGCCATGGCGTTTCCAGGCAGCCATGCTGCGGCGCAGTTCATCCGCCTCGCCGGGTGTGTAGTCGGCAGCGACGATGGCCAGCTCCATGACCTGCTCCTGAAACAGCGGCACGCCGAGGGTGCGCTTGAAGACTGGCTTGAGTTCATCGGAGGGGTAGTCGATGTCCTCTTCGCCGTTTCGCCGGCGCAGATAGGGATGCACCATGTCGCCCTGGATCGGCCCTGGACGGACGATGGCCACCTGGATCACCAGGTCGTAGAACTCCTTCGGGCGCAGGCGCGGCAGCATCGCCATCTGTGCGCGGGACTCGATCTGGAACGCGCCAATGGTGTCTGCGCGGCTGATCATGGCGTAGGTGGCCGGGTCTTCCTTGGGCAGGGTAGCCAGGGTCCACTGCGTGCCGCGGTAGTGCTCGATCAGGCCGAAACAACGGCGCAGCGCGCTGAGTATGCCCAGGGCCAGCACGTCGACCTTGAGCAGGCCGACCCTGTCCAGATCATCCTTGTCCCACTGGATCACGGTGCGCTCGGCCATGGTCGTGTTTTCCACCGGCACCAGCGTGTCGAGCGCGTGCTCGGAAATGACGAAGCCGCCCGGGTGCTGCGACAGATGCCGGGGAAAACCGATCAGCTCGCCGGTCAGGATCAGCACGCGCCTGAGCAGCGGATTCTGCGGATCGAAGCCCGCTTCCAGCAGGCGCTCCGGTGTTGGCGGGCCGCTGCTCCAGCGGCCACAGCAGTCAGCCAGCGCATTGATCTGATCCGACGGCAAGCCAAGGGCTTTGGCGACGTCGCGTATCGCCCCGGCGCCGTGATAGGTGTTGACCACGGCGGTGAGCGCCGCACGCGTTCGCCCGTAGCGGCGGAACACGTACTGAATGACTTCCTCGCGGCGCTCATGCTCGAAATCGACGTCGATATCCGGTGGCTCGTTGCGCTCGCGGGAGAGAAAACGCTCGAACAACAGCCGGCTCTCGGTGGGGTCCAGCTCGGTGATGCCGAGCGCGAAGCAGACGCTCGAATTGGCCGCCGAACCCCGGCCCTGGCAGAGGATATGCTGCTCGCGGGCGAAGCGGACGATGTCATGCACGGTCAGGAAATAGCTTTCGTATTTCAGCTCGGCGATCAGCGCCAACTCGTACTCGATCTGCGCGCGGGCGGCGGCCGGCACGTTCTTGCCCCAACGCTCGGCAGCGCCACGCTCCACCAGAACGCGCAGCCAAGAGGTGGGGGCATGGCCTGCCGGTACCAGCTCGTGCGGGTAGTGATAATCCAGTTCGTCGAGATCGAAGTTGCAGCGTTCGGTGATGCGCAGCGATTGCGCAAGCAGCTCGGGCGGATACAGCTCGTGCAGCTCCTCAAGTCGGCGCAGATGTCGCTCACCATTGGCGAATAGATGGGCGCCAGCCTCGGCCACGGGCAGATGATGACGGATGGCGGTCATGCAGTCCTGCAGGGCGCGGCGGCCACGGGCATGCATGTGCACGTCGCCACAGGCCACCGCCGGCAAGTGGTGTGTGGCGGCCAGGTCGAGCAGGCGCTGCAGGTGCGCGCTATCGTCCGCGCCGCGATGCAGTTCAACGCCCAGCCACAGGCGCTCGGAGAAAACCGAGCGAAGCCAGGGCAGGGCGGTGGCCTCGCCTGCGCTGAGCCAGATGGCCAGCAGGCCATCGAGCGGCGCCACGAAATCCTCGTGTAGCAATCGGTAGGTGCCCTTTGCCGACCGGCGTCGTGCTCGGGTGATCAGGCCGCATAGCGCCTGATAGCCCGTCAGGTTCTCGGCCAGCAACACCAGCTTCGGGCCTTTCTCGATTTGCACTTCGCTGCCCACGATCAGCTTTACCCCGGTTTTTTTCGAGGCCTCCCAGGCGCGCACGATGCCGGCCAGGGTGCCCTCATCGGTGATCGCCAGGGCGCGATAACCCAGCCGAGCCGCACGCTCGAACAGCTCCTGGGCGCTGGATGCGCCGCGCTGAAAGGTGAAATTCGACAGGCAATGGAGTTCGGCGTAATCGCTCATGCGAACCACCCGTGCAGCAGCAATGGCCCATCATTGCCGACCGGGCGATACGCCCAGCCGCGCTGGCCGGCACGGGTCTGCACTACGTAATAGTCGCGGCGCACATCCTCGCCGTCCCACCAGCCGGACTCGATGCGCTCGGGGCCGGCGAGGATGCGTAGCGAGGCCTCGTGCAGCGGCTGGGCTTCGCTCAGCAGCCAGCCGGGGCGCGGGCCGCTGGGTGGCAGTACGGGGCTGGCCGATTCGTTGATCCAGGCACGCTCGGGGCGGTGATCGGCTCTGGCACCCAGGCCATGCAGGGCGTCATCGCCGAGGCGAGCCCGTAGCCGCTCGCGTAGTTGCTCCCAGGGCTGGCTCTGTTGTGGGCGCTCATCGAACAGTTGCTGATGCTGCGGCGCAAAGACTGGCAACTCCCGCGCCACCAACCGCACGGCCAGCACCGGTGCCGGTAGTTGCTGGTGCTCCAGGCGCCCGCGCGTCAGCTCGAACAGCATGCCGGGATCACGCTCGGCGCTGAGCAGGCCCACCTGCACCTGCGTATCGGCATTCGTGCGGTGTTCCAGGTGCAGGACGAAACGCTGCACGCCACTGTCACGCCCGGCCAGGTAGGCGGCCAGGTCGGCCGTCAGCCGACGCAACGGGAACAGCAGCGCCTGATGGGATTCCACCTCGAAATTCAGCTCGATGCGGGCATCGAATACATCCGCGGGCGTATAGAAATCCAGCGCCAGCGGGCGCTGGCCAAGCAGGGTATCGAGGTGACCCAGCACATCGGCAGGAAAGCGCCTGGCCAGGCTGTCACGCGGCAGAGCCAACAGCTGCCGCAATTGCCTGAGGCCCATGCGGTTGAACGCCGTGGTTGTCGCCGGGGAAAGCCCGAGCCGGTCCACCGGCAGCGAATCGAGCATCTGCCTGAGCTTCTGCCCATCGCTCGCCATCAGGCCATCACCGATATTGACCAGCACCCGCGCAGCGGCCGGATTCGGGGCGACGGCAATGCGGTGCTGGAAGGCCAGCGCCGATAGCTCGGCGCGCAGACGTGCCTCGAAACGCGGCCAGGGGCCGAACAGCCCCAGGCTCGATTGCACCTCCAGCAGCAGGCAACGCGGGTAATGCAGGCTGACCTGGGCGCTGAAGCCATAGGCCCAGGCGGCCAGAAACTGCTGCCAGCGCTCGATGGCCGCGAGGTCGTATTCCGCACTGGCGAAGCCGCGCGTCAGCGCCTGCGCCGCCGTCAGTGACTGGCCGGGTTTCAGCCCCAGGGCGCGGGCCGCCGGGTTGACGGCCTGCAGCACGCGCCGTTGTGGCGAGCCAGTAAGCAGCGCCAACGGCTCGTCGGGATTGGTGCGGTGACGCTGCACGCCGTCCATGGCCAGTTGCGGCAGCAGGATGCAAGCCCAGAGCATGGCAGGCTCAATGCCAGGCAAAGGCGAGCGGCCGCGCAGGCGGTAACCCGCCTCGGCACTTGATCACCCGCAGTTGTGCCGGCTGGCTTTCGAGCACCAGGCGCAGCGCCGCGGGTGACGGGTTGGCAGCCTCTGCCTGCGGCCGATAGGCGAATGCCAGGGTTTGCCCGGTCGCGGCGGCCACCTGCAGGCGCCTCAGGGCGCGGTCATCGGCCTGGCGCAACCAGCTCAGCACCGCGCCACAACTGCCCGAGCGCAGGCATTGCTCGGCCGCCCACAAGGCGTCGCGGCCCTCGGCCTGGATGATGCTCAGTTGGCGCAGATCGATGCCGGCCTGAATCCAGGCCTGAGGGTAGGGCAGGTGAGGCGGGGCGACCAATACGACCCGCTCGCTGACGGCCGTCAGCCTGGCAAGGGTCGGCCACAACAGGCTCAGCTCGCCGATGCCCGGCACGGCTGTGAGAATTTCGCTGAGCGCAGCCGTGGGCCAGCCGCCACCGGGCAGTGCGGCGTCGAGAAAACGGTGTCCGGTTGAGAAATTGGCGCTCGCTGGCGATGAAGCGGCCTGACCTCGCCATACACGGCGAGCGTCGATCAGCCGGTCGAGCGCAACCACGGATGACATGGGCAATGACCAAGAATGCTGTATATGGATACAGTATTGTGTTGGCCGCCGTAGAGGTCAAGGGTCTGAACAGGGCAGTTCGTCGCCGTCCATGATCGAGCGCGATGCGATAAGTGGTCGTCCAATATGGCAGAACATCGGAGGGGCGCACCTGTCAGCTGATAGGTCACCTTCAGGAAGAATTGCCATGAACGAACACACCGACAACGACCTCCACGACTGGCAGCGCTACGCGTCGCTTGGTAGTGGTCTGGCGCTAGTGGGCGCCGGTTTACGGCGCGGCGGATTGCTGGGCCTGGCGGGCGCCGCGCTAGGCGGGTGTTTGCTGGCTCGCGGCCTTGGCGGGCATCACGAGCTCAAGCGCGCGCGGCTGGCCGACCCACTCGGGCCAGGTGCCGAAAAGGCCCGTTATGCGCATATGCCGCTGGATTCCGAAGTGCACAGCCCGGACTTCGCCACGCAAGGCGCGCTGCCCGATACCACACCGATGGGGCACGAACGGTCAAGGCCATGAGCGCTTCGTTCGACCTGACGCGGTTCGTCGAGGCGCAGCAGCGCGATTATGCGCGGGCCCTCGATGAGCTGTGTGCCGGGGCCAAGCGCAGCCACTGGATTTGGTACGTATTCCCGCAATTGCGCGGCCTGGGCCGCAGCGAAATGGCCGAGCACTACGGCATCAGCGGGCTGGCCGAGGCTCGGGCCTACCTGGCGCACCCGCTGCTCGGCCCGCGCCTGGAAGATTGCGTGCGAGCGCTGTTGTCCCATCGCGGGCGCCCTGTGCGGCAGATCATGGGCTCGCCGGACGACCTCAAGCTGCGTTCAAGCATGACCTTGTTTCAGGCCGCCGCGCCGACGCAGCCGCTGTTCGCCGAGGTGCTGCAGGCGTTCTACGACGGTGAGCAGGATGCTGCGACCTTGCAGCGCCTGTAAGCCTCAGGACTCGCTGCGGCGGACGGGCCAGATACCGCCGTCGCCGACCACCAGGATGCGCTGATCGGGCTCTGCGCGGAAGGTCATGGTGCCGGTGAAGCTGCCGAATGCCGGCAGCAGGCTGACCTCATCGCCCAGTACGAAACAGGGCAAGCGCAGGCGTTGTCGGCCCCGGCCATGCAGCGTGTAGGCCGGGTGCACGTGGCCGGCCAGCACGTGGTGCGTAGTATGAGCGCGAGGCTCATGCTGCAGGGCGAAGGGGCCGAGCAACAGCGGTTCTTCCACCACTGCGATGCGCAAGTCTTCAGGCGGGTCGCCTGCACGTTTGTCGTGGTTGCCGCGCACCAGGGTCATGGCCAGCGTGGCGTGACGCTCTCGCCATTCCGCCAGCGCCGCCAGGGTGGCCGGCGTGCGTGAGCCGGGGGCGTGGAGAAAATCGCCGAGAAAGATCAGTTGCTGGCAGTCGAAACGCTGCAACAGGGCGTCCAGCCGCTGCAGATTGGCGGCGGTGGTGCCCTGAGGCACCGGCTGGCCCAGGGCGCGATAGGCGGCGGCCTTACCGATGTGAATGTCGGCGATCAGCAGCGCCTGCTGTTGCGGCCACCAGATGGCCTTGTCCGCCAGCAGCCAGAGTTCGGCACCGGCCAGTTGCACGCTGTGATAATGGGTAGGGTTTTCGGTCATAGGTCTCTATCAGCGGCGTTTTTTCGGGCGCTGCGCCGGTGGCCGGGGCAGGCCGTCCTTGCCCTGACGCGGGGAGCGGCCTTTGCGCGGCGCTGGGCGCTCATCGTCGATGGCGAATGCCGGGTCCTGATAACCGCCTGGCCCAGCGGCCTGTTCCAGATCGGCGACCATGCGCCGGATACGGTCGGCAAGTTTCTCCGAACTCAGGCTTTCGCGGAAGCGCTCCACCAGCAGCGGGAAGGCGAACGGCGTGGCGCGCTTGACCGTGCGGATATCCAGGCGGCGAGACTGCAGGCGCTGCAAGGTGTGCTGCAGGCGCTGCACGTCCAACTCCTGGCGCAACACTTCTTCCTGGGCCTGGCTGAGCAGCAGGTTGCCCGGGTCGTATTGGCTGAACACGTCGAAGAATAGCGCGCTGGAGGCCTGCAGCTGGCGGGCGCTCTTCGGCGCGCCGGGGTAGCCGCTGAACACCAGGCCGGCGATACGGGCAATCTCGCGAAAACGCCGGCGCGCCAGTTCGCCAGCGTTGAGGCTGGCGAGCACGTCGGACAGCAAGTCGTCCGTGCTGAACAGCGCGGGCGTGAGCCTCGCAGCAAAATCCACCTCACTGGGGCACAGCAGCTCCAGGCCGTAGTCGTTGACCGCGATGGACAGGCTCAGCGGCTGTTCGCGGGCCAGGCGCCAGGCCAGCAGGCTGGCCAGCCCCAGGTGCACCGAGCGGCCGGCGAAGGGGTAGAGGAACAGGTGCCAGCCCTCGCGGGATTTCAGCACTTCCGCCAGCAGGGTGGTTGCGCCGGGCAGGGCGGACCAGGCTTGTTGCACGTCGAGCAATGGACGCAGCAACTGCATCTCAGGGCCAGGGTATTCAGCCCGGGCGGCGGCATCGAGCTTGGCCAGCACGGCGTCCGCCAGTTCGCTTGAGAGCGGCATGCGCCCGCCATTCCAGCGCGGGATCGCGGCCTTGCGGCTGGTGGCGCGGCGCACGAAGACGGTCATGTTTTCCACCCGCACCAGTTCCAGCGTGCGACCAGCGAAAAGAAAGGTATCGCCGGGGCGTAGGCGGGCGATGAAGCCTTCCTCGACGCTACCCAGAGAGCCTCCGCCGCCGCCTTTGCTCCAGTATTTCACCGCCAGGCTGGCGTCACTGACGATGGTGCCGATGCTCATGCGGTGGCGCCGCGCCAGGCGCGCATCGGGCACCTGCCACAGGCCGTTGGCGTCCGGCTCGGCACGACGGTAATCGGGATAGGCAGTCAGCGAATGGCCGCCGTGGCGGATGAAGGCCAGCGCCCATTGCCATTCGTCCTCGCTGAGGCTGCGATAGGCCCAGGCACTGCGCACCTCGGCCAGCATGGCATCGGCCTGGAAACCACCGCCCAGGGCCATGCTCACCAAGTGCTGGACCAGCACGTCGAGCGGCTTGTCCGGCGAAAGCCGCGCCTCGACCTTGCGCTCGGCCACGGCGGTTTGCGCGGCGGCAGCTTCCAGCACTTCCAGGCTGTGGGTGGGCACCAGGGTGGCGCGGGACGGGCGGCCCGGGGCATGGCCGGAGCGGCCGGCACGCTGCATGAGACGAGCCACGCCCTTGGGCGAACCGATCTGCAGCACCCGTTCCACCGGCAGAAAATCCACGCCCAAGTCCAGGCTGGACGTGCACACCACGGCTTTCAGCCGGCCTTCCTTGAGCGCCAGTTCGACCCAGTCGCGCACCTCCCGCGACAGCGAGCCGTGGTGCAGGGCCAGCAAGCCGGCCCAGTCCGGACGCGCCTCGAGCAGCGCCTGATACCAGGTTTCAGCTTGCGAGCGGGTGTTGGTGAACACCAGTGCGGTGCTGCTGACGTCCAGCTCCTCGACCACCTGCGGCAGCATGCGCAACCCCAAGTGCCCAGCCCAGGGGAAGCGCTCCAGTCCGGGCGGCAGCAGGCTGTCGATGCGCAGGTCCTTGGCCAGCTTGCCCTGGACCAGGCGCCCGGCCGGCATCAGCACCTCACGGGCATGCTCGAGGTTGCCAAGGGTGGCGGACAGCGCCCACACCAGCAGCTCCGGGTGCCACAGGCGCAGGCGCGCCAGGGCCAGTTGCAGCTGCACGCCGCGCTTGTTGCCGAGCAGCTCGTGCCACTCGTCGATCACGACCATGCGCAGGTGGGCGAAGGCTTCGCGGGCATCGGTGCGGGTCAGTAGCAGGGTCAGGCTTTCCGGCGTGGTGATCAGGGTGCTGGGCAGTTTGCGGCTCTGCCGGGCGCGTTCGGCAGAGCCGGTGTCGCCGGTGCGCAGGCCGATGTTCCAGGGAATCTGCAGATCATCCAAGGGCGCCTGCAGGGCACGGGCGGTGTCGGCGGCAAGGGCGCGCATCGGGGTGATCCAGAGTACGGTCAGCGGCGCCATGACCGGCTTCTTGCGGCGCGGGCTGGCCATGGCGGCTGCCGCGGGCGTGGCGAAACGGTCCAGGGCCGCGAACCACACCGCGTAGGTTTTGCCGGCGCCGGTGGAGGCGTGCAACAGGCCCGACTCGCTTGCCTTGACCGCCTGCCAGACTTCCTTCTGAAAGGCGAAGGGCTTCCAGCTGCGCTGGGCGAACCAGGCGCCGGACAGACTGCGACGACGAACGGGTTGGTCCATCAGAGCAGGCCCTGCAGCGTGGCCAGGGTGTCGGCGTCCTCCACTTGCTTGTCGGTGCGCCAACGCAGCATCCGCGGAAAGCGCACGGCGACGCCGCTCTTGTGCCGTTTGGACAGGGCGATGCCCTCGAAGCCCAGCTCGAACACCAGGGTCGGGGTGACGCTGCGCACCGGGCCGAATTTCTCCACGGTGGTCTTGCGAATGATCGCATCGACCTTGCGCATCTCGTCGTCGGTAAGCCCGGAGTAGGCCTTGGCGAAGGGCACCAGCACGCGCTCGCCGGGGGCGGAGTCGTCCCACACGGCGAAGGTGTAGTCGCTGTACAGGCTGGCGCGGCGACCGTGGCCGCGCTGGGCATAGATCAGTACCGCATCGACGCTGAACGGGTCGATCTTCCACTTCCACCACAGGCCAAGATCGCGGGTGCGGCCGACCCCGTACAGGGAGTCGCGGCGCTTGAGCATCATGCCTTCCACGCCCAGCTCGCGGGAGGCTTCGCGCTGGCGGGCGAAGTCCTGCCAGTCGCGGCCGGTGAGTTGTGGCGAGAGCTGCAGGCGCGCATCGCCGACTTCTGCCACCAGCAACTCCAGCCGTGCACGGCGCTCGTCCTGGGGGCGGCTGCGCCAGTCTTCGCCACGCCACTCCAGCAGGTCGTAAGCCAGCAGCGCAGCGGGCACTTCTTCCAGCAGTTTCTTGCTCAGAGTCTTGCGGCCGATGCGCTGTTGCAGCAGGGCGAAGGGTTGAATGCCGAACACCGCGTCACTGCCTGTGGCGGGCTCCTTCCAGGCCACCAGCTCACCATCGAGTACGCTGCCGTCCGGCAACGCCTCGGCCAGTTCGTGCAGCTCCGGGAAGCGCTCGGTGATCAGCTCCTCGCCGCGGGACCACAGCCACAGGCGACCGTCGCGCTTGACCAGCTGCGCGCGAATGCCGTCCCACTTCCATTCCACCAGCCAGTCGCTGGCCGGCCCCAGCTGAGCGTCGAACTGCTCCAATGGCTGCTGCAGCGGATGGGCGAGGAAGAAGGGGTAGGGCTGGCCGCCGCGCTGGGCGTGCTCGTCCTCCGACTCGGCGGCGATCAGTGCCAGGTAGCGCTGTGCGGACGGCCGATGCGACAGGTCGGTGTAACCCACCAATCGCTGCGCCACGCGCTTGGCGTCGATCTGCGCCAGGCCGGCCAGGGCACGGGTCACCAGAAGCTTGGAGACGCCGACGCGAAAGGCGCCGGTGAGCAGCTTGAGGCTGACCATCAGGCTTTGCCGATCCAGCTGCGCCCATAAAGGTGGCAGGCGCTCGGCTAGCTCCTCGGGCGGTAGGCCGCGCAGGGGCAGCAGTCGTTCTTCCAGCCACCAGGCCAGGCCCTCGTCGGAGGCGTGCGGGGATTCGGGCAGGAGCAGGGCGATGGTTTCCGCCAGGTCGCCAACGGCCTGGTAGCTCTCCTCGAACAACCAGTCGGACAGGCCGGAAAGCCGGGTGGCCAGCTCGCGCAGCACCCGGGTCGGCACGACCTGACGTGGTCGGCCGCCGGCCAGAAAATACACCGCCCAGGCCGCATCGGCTGGCGGCGCTTCGGCGAAATACTCCTGCATGGCCTGCAGCTTGGCGTTGCTGGAGGTGGTGGCGTCCAGCCGGGCGTAGAGTTCGGCGAAGGCTTTCATGAGGTCGGCTCCACGTCGTCTTCATCGCCGTATTCGGTCTGGAAGGCGCGGGCATCGAGACCTTGCTCGCGCAGGTGGCGCACCAGCACGTTGACCTGGCCGTGGGTGACCATCACCCGTTCGGCGCCGGTCTGTTCGATGGCCCACAGCAGGCCAGGCCAGTCGGCGTGGTCGGAGAGGGCGAAGCCGCGGTCCACGCCACGCCGCCGACGCGTGCCGCGCAGCAGCATCCAGCCGCTGGCGAAGGCGTCGCTGTAGTCGCCAAAACGGCGCATCCATGTGCTGCCGCCGGCCGAGGGCGGGGCGAGGATCAGCGCCTGGCGCAGCAGCGGGTCATTTTTGGCGATATCACCGGCGTAACGAGTGGCCGGCAGATGCACGCCGCCGGCGCGATACACCTCGTTCAGCGGCTCGACGGCGCCGTGCACCAGGATCGGGCCGATGCTGGCGTCGATGCCGTGGAGGATGCGCTGGGCCTTGCCGAAGGCATAGGCGAACAGCACGCTGGCCTTGCCGGCCGCAGCATTGGCGCGCCACCAGGCGTCGATGCCGGCGAATATCTCGGCCTGGGACGGCCAGCGGTAGATTGGCAGGCCGAAGGTGGATTCGCTGATGAAGGTGTGGCAACGCACCGGCTCGAAGGGCGCGCAGGTGCCGTCCGGCTCGACTTTGTAATCCCCGGAGGCGACCCAGACTTCGCCCTGGTATTCCAGACGCACCTGGGCAGAACCGAGCACGTGCCCGGCGGGATGAAAACTCAGGGTTACGCCGTGGTGCTCGAGCCGCTCGCCGTAGGCCAAGGTCTGCAGGCGGATATCGTCGCCCAGGCGTGAACGCAGAATGCCTTCGCCAGGTGCCGCCGCCAGATAGTGCCCATTGCCGCGTCGGGCGTGATCGCCGTGGGCATGGGTGATGATCGAGCGTTCCACTGGCCGCCATGGGTCGATGTAGAAATCACCGGGCGGGCAGTAAAGACCTTCGGGACGGGCAACGACCAGATCCATGAATTCCCCTTGGCGCATTGTTGGAACTTAGAGCGACAGGCAGGAGATTAGGTTCGGATTTCAGGCGCGGCCAGGATCGCCACGCGTCGCTGCGGAGGGTCGACATAGGCCGCACTGTTTCCAGTACGGCCTCTTGGCTGCGCATCAGGAGCGCAAGGGAACGGCCACGTGCGATTTGAACAGCCGGGTACGGATGTCCTTGGCCAGCATCAGGAAGAGCAGGGCAAACCCCACATAACCGTTGATCACGTAAACGACATTGATTAGGCGGTCGAAGGGGATGGTCAGGCCGACGACGGTGCCGATCACTGCAAGCGATACCAGCAGGATACGATGACGCGGGCTGTTCTCGTCCGGGGCGAAGCGTTTTACCGGCGCCCACAGCAGTGGCGCGGCGGTGGTGAAGATGGCGACGAACACGATCAGCGCGAAGCCGAACGCCAGAGCTGGATGAATTTTGGCGATCAGCGCCAGGGTGGGAATCTGCGTGCCGGCCACGTCACCGAGGTGGGCAGCCAGGCCCAGCATCATGGCCAACACGGCCAGGCTGAACATCACCGCGCCCAGCGTCGCGCCCCAGCAGGCTTCCTTTCTGCTGGAGGCCGACTTGCCCAGGTTGGTCATGAACGCGGCCAGCCACATCATGCAAAAGCCGACATAGGACGCGCAGGCGATGAACCAGTTGCTGCTGGCCTGCATGATGGTGCGATCGGTTACCAGCGGCTCCAGTTCAGCCAGGTAGTTTTCCAGCCCGCCGGGCGCCATGGCATAACTGATGACGCCGATCAGGATCGCCAGAACGCTCAGCAGTGGGCCAATCAGACCGATGATTTCCACCAGGCGCTTGAAACCGAAGAGCAGCGTCAACAGGGCAAGGCTGCCCATCACCGTGCCGCCGACCCAGTTCGGCCAGCCGAACTGCTGATGCAGCGCAGCCCCAGCGCCGGCGATCATTACCCAGAAGGACATGAACAGGAAAACGACCGAAAAATAGTCGAAGAAATTGCCGATCAGTCTGCCGCAGTAATACTGATAAATACTTTTAGGCTCGTTGAACTGCTGTTCATAGCCGGCGCTGACGAAACTGAGATTGACGTAGACGAACAGCAACAGCATGAGCGCAACGCTGGCGATGCCACCATAACCGTATGCGACGAAGTACTGCATGATCTCCTGGCCCGTGGTGAAGCCAGAACCCACCAGCAGGGCGATCAGTGCTCCAGCGGTCAGCATTACGCGCATAAAGCGCACGGGATTGTCGTTCCGGGACATAGATATTGCACCTTGTATTCTTGGTCTTGTTGAGGCGGCAGTGACGGAAGTGGGTCGCAGTGCAGGACGCACCGGACGCTTCGTTTAAGGGCTTTGCGGGTTCCTTGCAGCTGAGATGCTGGAACAGTAAGTGCGGGGCGTCGTTTTCGGTGCGACTGCAAGCGGCATTAATTCGTCTGGTTGCGACGCAGCATCGGAGTCGTGACGCTGAAATAGTTCCGATTTGCCGAGTGCGCGCGAATCGGGAAGAATCCCAAGCCAGCAATGTTCTCGATGGCCGCCAAATGAATAGGCAGAGGAGGGTGCGCTTAGGCGATGGCCCCATTGGGGAAGTGTCTCGAGTATGCCGCTTCTGAAAACAAGTCAAATAACAACCGGTTCGGAAAACGTCTTGAAAGTGTTGCCAAAACGTAGCTTCAGCGAAGCCATGCAGGGGAAGAACCTGCGTTTCGTAGATGACAGGAAACAGCCGGTCAAACAGGCCCGGGTAGGTTTTCTGTTACTCGAGCATTTCTCCTTGCCGGCCTACACCCAGGCGCTCGATACCATGGTCACGGCTAACCTGATCAGCCCCGGCTGCTTCGTTACCGAGTCCTACAGCCTGACTGGCGAATCGGTAACCAGCGATCTGGGGCTGGTGATCTGTCCTGGCGCGCAGATTCAGCTGTCGCATATGGCGGACATGGATCTGCTGGTGGTCTGTGGTGGCCTGCGTACGCCACTGAAGGCGGCGCCGGCACTGAGCGCCTTGCTGCACGGTGCGAACAAACAGTCTGTAGAACTGGCCGGGTTATGGAATGGCGCCTGGTTCCTGGGGCAAGCCGGGCTACTGGATGGCCACAAATGCGCGATCCATCCGGAGCATCGCGCCGTGCTGGCAGAAGTGGCCAAAAACAGTCAGGTGACCAGCGAAAGCTACATGGTCGATGGCAATCGGCTGACGGCCGCCAGCCCGAGCGGAGCCTTCCATATGGTGATGGAATGGATTCGCAAGCGGCATGGCCGGGAACTGGCCGATGGCATTACCGACATCCTGGCCTTCGAAGAATCGCGCTACCGCCGTGCACGTCCGTCGCTGCACGACAAAATGAGCGAGCCGCTGCGCAATGTGGTGCAGTTGATGTCCGCCAATATCGAAGAGCCGCTGAGCCTGAGCCAGATCTCCGAGTATGTCGGGCGTTCCAGGCGGCAAATCGAGCGGTTGTTTCAGGACCAGATGACGACCACGCCAGTGCGTTACTACCTGGAGCTGCGCCTGACCGAAGGGCGACGCCTGCTGCAGCATTCCGATTTGCCGATCCTCGATGTTTCCCTGGCTTGCGGATTCGTCTCATCGAGTCATTTCAGCAAGTGCTACACAGAGTTCTACGGTTATCCGCCGTCAAAGGAAATGCGCCTCGGTAACGTCCGTTCCTCGAAAGGCGATGTGGGTGACTCTTAAATATTGTAATTATCCTATCTTATTGATTTTTTTATTAAAAAACCATATGTGTCTTTTATAGACTGTAAAAAACAACCTAGAATTTATTTTTTTACATTTTTCAAAGGCCAGCTACGCTCATAACGAACTGTGATCTATCGAAGGATTCAGGGAGGGCGCATGGGGCAAATATTGCTGCGGGAGGGCTTGGTTGTCGTCGCGAGGGGGCATGTTGCAACAGTTAATAAATGTCTTCCCAACTTGACGGTCGAGGTTGTCCTAAAAAAAAGCAGTGAAAAGTTAGTTGTCGACATTGACGAAATTGAGCATTTGCCTTCAAGGGATGAGGATAATATTAATCTGCTTCAAGTTGAGTCGCTATCAAGCGAGTCGGTAGTGCCCCTGGAGGAGTTGCAGGCCGCTCAGTCACAGTTCGACTTAATAAAGAGATACTTGGCAAAAGAACTCAACTTGGCTCAGGCGCTAGAGCAAGCAGGCGTCTCAAATGGTACCTTTTATAGAAACATTAAGTTTTATGATGAGGAAATTGGTCCAGCGTCTCTGCTAAGGATGAAGAGAGGGAATAAGAAAGGCTCAAGAAGACTCATTAAAGATGTCGATGACGTAATAAAGCAGGCAATCAAAGAGGCGTACATAGGAAAGTCGGCAACCATAGCTGCGGTTTTTCGCAAGGCGGAAGAGATATCCATTAGGCTTGGTTTAAAGCCACCTTCTCGATCGGCAATATCTGCACGGCTCAAAGATATACCTGAGAAAGAGCGTCATCTGAGAAAGCATGGGCATGAGGCGACGAGTCAAAAATATGCAGCAAGACCAGGTAAAAAGGAAATTCATCTGCCGCTTGAATGGGTGCAGATGGATCATACCAGAGTAGATCTGATATTGGTCGATCAAATTACACGCCGACCAATAGGCAGGCCCTGGTTAACTGTCCTCATTGATGTCAAGACCAGGGTTATTCTTGGTTATTATCTAA
This sequence comes from Pseudomonas sp. UBA6323, assembly GCF_002439135.1. Lineage (NCBI taxonomy): Bacteria > Pseudomonadati > Pseudomonadota > Gammaproteobacteria > Pseudomonadales > Pseudomonadaceae > Pseudomonas > Pseudomonas sp. UBA6323. The sequence continues at coordinate 26,434 of NZ_DJSX01000020.1, forward strand.
GTCTATACCCGCCATCTAGCCTCTCTGTTGCCTGTGCTGTAGCGCATGCCGCACTTCCTAAAAATCAATTCCTTAAAAGACTGGGAGTGAGCGCAGGTCTACATCCATATTATGGGGTTCCAAAACTCTTGCACATGGATAACGCAAGTGAGTTCAAGACCGTTAAATTTCAGCGTGCATGTGTGCTACACAAAATTGGCTTGAAATGGCGACCAATTGGGGCAAAGCATTATGGAGGTCATGTTGAGCGTTTGATCGGCACACTGATGACCGATTATGTGCACTTCTTGCCCGGTACTACTCACTCCAATCCTGTTAGTCGCAGAGGTTATGATAGTGAGAAAAATTCTGCACTGACCTTCAAGGAGTTTTGCCAATGGTTTGCAGGGCAGGTCGCTATTTATCATGGGCGTAAGCATAAAGGGCTGGGCCGCTCTCCTGCGGCGGAGTGGAAGTCGCATTTTGTTGATTCCGAAAACAACGTTACTCATCCTCCGATAATTTCCGATCCGTGGACGTTTCGCCTTGACTTCATGCCGGAGATGAGTCGGAAAATCCACCCCCAAGGCGTGACTCTAAATGGTAAATGGTACTGGAGTCCTGGATTAACTCCCCATATAGGTAGAGAGAGAGTGGTCATTAAGTACGATCCGCACTCAATGGCGACAATATGGGCAAGGTTGGATGGAGGATATATTCCGCTGTACTTTTCTGATGTGACGACCAGTGACTTTGCATATGAGGAACACAGGGCGCTATTGAAGCTTAGGCGAAAAGAAGGCGTCACACCAGATGGAGCATTGGAAGATCATGCTTTGATAGATGTGATAAAAGAAAATGCGCAGATAGTGAAGGGAGCGATAACGAAGACAAAGCGAGCGAGAAAAATAATTGCTGCCAAATTCGAGCATGAGACCAGCACGTGGATCGCTGACGAGACTATATCAGCGACTGCTCCAGATAGGTCAGATGTAGAAATCAAAAAACCTGACTACTCGAAAAAGGCGACGCCCTATTCTAGGAGGTCTTGATGAGTTCTTATGAGCACTTAACGGAGAGCGCTAGGGAATTGGCATGTTCATCTGACGACATGCGGTTGGCCGCTATACAGCGAGATAGTTTTTACATTGACCACCCTCAATCAAATAGCATTTTAAAGATGGTTGAAAATGTACTGGCCGTTCCTAGAAGAATGCAGGCGCCGTGTATGATTGTAACCGGTGCTCCTGGCGCCGGTAAAAGCTCAATCATTCAGCAGATAAGGAATTCTGAAGCACTCTCTAACCAAATTGTCTTTCTAGACATGGTTGCGAACCCATTTAATCTAAAATTTGGTGAGTTGCTTGTTTCGGCACTAGGCCTCCCTCATGGGCTGATTAAGTTCGGACACCCCAGAAAAGCCACGCTTCCGGCGGAGCTAGCCGAAGTGATAAAATTGAGAAAAATAAAGGCTCTGATTATAGATGAACTGCACGAGTCAATGCTGGTGGCGAGGCCAGAGCAACTTAAAAATTTGTCCATTCTGAAGTCGCTATCCAATAATACTTATGGATTATCAATAATAGGTTTCGGTATTGATCTCGCTAGGAACGCTTTGAGTATGGATGAACAGTTCTCTAGGCGATTTTATAGCGTCCAGATTGATGACTGGAGAGAAAGCGAGTCTTTTAGATCGTTTCTGGCGGGGGTTGAGCAAAATCTACCATTAAGAAGGCCGTCAAACCTTGATGGCGCTGAGGTTATTGGGTTTCTTTTAGAGAATACCAGTGGGCGAATGGACTCTATTATGAACTCAATTAAATCTGCTGCATGCTACGCAGTAAAGTCGGGAGAGGAACGCATCACCATAGGCTCTTTGGTAAAAGCCATTTCGACGCCGTGGAGTTACTAATGCGCCTCCTAAATTTATGCCCCGCCAGCGTGGACGAGTGCTTTTCATCCTGGATATATAGATGCATGATAAAGTTTCCTTGGGTGAAGTTCTCATTGGAAGGAGTCAGTGTAAAGGGTGAGTGTGATAGGCATGGTGAATTAGTTTATGAGGATCCGGATTTTGACATTGGCTCTAGCTATGTCCAGGATGTTATATCGAGGTTGAATCTCGCTGAGGATGACTATTTGCGATTCTTTGATAAGAAGCCTGGCAAGCTCTTGTCATGGCAAAGCCGTCGATTTTACTGTCAAGATTGTATAATAGATGACATTAAAAATAATATTCTTCCATGTTGGCGGCGGAGCTGGTGCAGTGCCGTTTGCGTATTCTGTTCGTTCCATGAGAAAAAGTTGTCGAGTATTAGGTTTAACTGTGATCCTATTGGTAGAGGTTGGCGAGCATTCTCTGAGTTTTCGCAATACCCCTACCATCAATATCAAGGTACTAGAAACTATAATCTGTGGGAGAGCGAGAGTCTGCAGGAAGCTCTTTATGATCTTGCAATCCAAGTATTTGAGTGGTATGGCTCTAGCGAAGAGGCGAGGGTGGATAGTGCGGGTGCTGATGCTGCCTCAACTGCATACTTTGATCTTGTTTTTGAGTTATTGACACAGGCTCCCAGCCTCCATAATTCAGGCGGCCTGTCTTGGTCGTTTACGTTTGCTTTTAAGCTGAGACTAGGGCGTTATCGAAAAGATTATTCTTGGTTGCTTGAGAATGGCGTTAATGAGGTTGATATAAATCAAAGGATTTGTGGGGTAATTTTAGCTGGTAAGGTGCTTGGGATTCTCTCTGATGAAGAGGTTGGGCGTCTTGATTGCATGGTGGATGATTTGTTTCCTTATTTCGGTCTCAGCAACCTAGAACTAGGGTTTACATGTGCAAATTATAGTTCTATTGGCGATTATTATTATCTTCTGTCTAGGATTGGTCGGCTTCCACACTCAAGCCAGACGCGTTTTGATGGCTTTGTTGCAGGTTTGACCCCTGAAATGTAAGTAGCTCTGAAGGAAATAAATTTCTCGTCATTGGCGGCCGACATGTGAGGATGGCGTGCTAGCAATCCAACGCAATTAGCATCCACTTCGGTATTTTACTGGTCATCAATTTGATTAAGTCGTCAGGCCTAAGCGCTTTCTTAATCGCAGCAGTACATTCTGGAGTAGCGCCTTCTTTGCCGAGATAAAACAGTGCACTGATAGCCATCCCCGCCTCAGTCCCGGCATGCTGCATCACCATCGGGGCCGCATGTATCAGTCGGACTTCAGCTTTACCTATGAATACTGAACGGCTGGCTCCGTTGGTGTAATAGATTGGAATGAGCGGCATCTGGGTACTGAGCCCAAACCTCCTGACGGCATTGGCACCATGGATCTGTAAAGACAGGTGCTTCTGCCTGGCAATTACGCTGATCAATTCCCAGAGATTGGGACGAGCCCTCGCAACGTAAAGTCCGGGTTTTGGTCGCATATAAATCCCACGATACACCCGTTCGAGCTCGCCTCGGTTGACCAGTCGAGCTATTGCTTTGGATACGGCGTTTTTCGTTCCAAACCCTGTGAAATGGCTAATGCTGAACGGCTGCCCTTTAGGTAGGCGCTTGACTCGTTGCGCAATCCGGGCGGATACCGACTGGGCTAAATCAGTGCTGAGCATCGTGGCGTTCACGCCTATAGCGTGAAGTCTAACGACGAACTGAAAAACGGCTGATGGAACGCAATCACCCTTCGCCGATATTCATCATCTTGAGCGTCGTTTACTAGGCACTCTTCGAGGCGCCCTAGCGAGAAAACTTGATCGGCGGACGGGTAGTGTCTAAGCAGGCTTTTCGCATAGCTGCGAATGTCATCAGGTAGCTCGGTGTTACGAGAGAGGTCGCGGAGAAAAGCTTCGGTATTGACGACACTCCGGGTTCTTTCATGCGGCAGGGTCAAAGCGGCTACCTCCTTATTCAGTTATTCCAATCTACGAGACCAGAACGGGCAAGCCGCGCGCTTACCCCTAATTTGTCCGCGATTCGTCGTGGTGCGGCTGATGGCTTTTCAACCCTACAACCAGTTCTTTCCCCAGTAGTTGTCTTTGCTGACCAGACCAAAATCTTCAGAAGCAAAAGGCTGCTCATCATCGAACATGCCATTGACCATACGCTCCCGACGCAACCCGCTCAGCACCCTGAAAAAGCAGGGCTCACAGAGATGAATCCGGTAGTGCTCCCCATCATGCTGGGAGCCATATCCCCATTGGGCTTCAAGCTTGCCGTATTGGGGGGCATAGCCGGGGATACTCGTTCCAGAGCGGCACACGTCGCAGATCACATCCTCAACCACATCGACCAGTGCCTGCGACTTACTCTCCATGCACACCTCACGATTACGTTCCACACGACGTCGGCTGGTTATGGATTCATGAACACCAACATCATTGGATCAGCCTCGACTGGCTGAGCATCAAAAACAAGCCAGTAGCTGCTGCCGATAATGCTGGGAAAAGCTGACCTGGTAAGCGGGCTCAATTGCAAAGCCGCCCAGCGAAATCATGTTCGTAGGCTGCGATCCAATTCCCGATTCTGCACCACCTAACCCCGCACCGTCGAAACCGTCGACATGACCCAAAGTGCCCACCGGCTCAGGCCTGGAGCCTGGAGTAAAACCAGGCATCTGCACATCGCTCAAAACTGCCAGGTCATCAGGCAGGTCATCCGAAATTCGCTCCGCAAAACCCTGAAGCGTTGGCTCCGCCAACATGAATAACCATGCCTGGTCGTCGGACTCACCTGTGCGCCGCAGCACTCGCCCCAGTACTTGCCGGTAGTGCAGTTCGGTGCGGATACGGCTGAGATAGCAGCACACTTGCAGGCGGGGAATGTCGGTGCCTTCGCTGATCATTCCGACGGCCACAATCCAGCGGCAGGCGCTGCTCCGGAATGCATTGATCACCTGCTGCGCATCCGGGGTTTTGTTGGTCACGATGCGGCACTCTTCACCCATTGCTTCTAGAGCCAGTGCAACTTGCTGGGCGTGTTCGATGTCGGTGGCCACCACCAAACCAGCGGCATCAGGTTTGATCTGGCGTAGCTCGTTCAGCTTGCTGCAGCCAAGATCGAGGATTGGATTGATCACCTCGTCATGACGCAGAAGCTCCTCATAGGTGACAGGTGACTCCCCTAAAAGCTTGGCGATGCTGGGAAACAGCCTCACGGAGCTATCCGCGCCAAGCTCTTCCGTAAGTTTCACCTTCTGATTGTCGAGCAACACGATGCGAGGTGATCGGCACACGCCGTCGGTAATGGCATCTTTCAAGCCATAACGGTAATCACAGATCAAATGCCCCTCGGGCGAAGAGTAGCGAGCCAATGCGATGGCCTTGTCATCCGAACGCCAGGGCGTGCCAGAAAGGGCCAGCGTGAAGGCAGCGCGATCTTGTATCCGATGCAGTATCTGCTGCCCCCAGGCATTGCTGAGCAGCGGATCGTGGCCGGCGCAATGGTGGATCTCATCGAAGACCACTAACACCCGGTAGTCATCAAGCAGCTGCCAGAATCCCTCATCACGGTATTCCATAGCCTGATAGGTATAGGCCGCGCCCACGGCACCTATCTGGCCGTCGAGACGCCTGCCTAGCACAGCCGCAAAGGTCGAACGAAAACCCTCCACGACCTGGCAGGAAGGCGCAAAGCACAGCACCAAATCAATTCTGTCCTGCTCAAGCAGTCGGCTGGCCAGTTCTGCAGCCATGCGCGTCTTTCCGGCTCCCGGCGTTGCCTGGCAGAAGAAATGCGGCGTGACGGTAAAGTGCTCCAACGCCCGAGTGATGCAGCTGTTCTGCCAGCTGCGTAGCGAGCTGCTCATCGTGGTGCAGCGAGCGTTTTGAGGGTCTTTTCGATGGCGCGCAGATGCCCCAAGAGGCGAGAGCTGCGATCCCTGGCTTCCAGATAATCGCCTTCAACCTTGCCCCGCAAATGTGGCATCTCATCCAGAAGCAACTTGAATCGCTCTGCCTCACCCATTGAAGAAAGGAAATCCAGACGGATCTCCTTATGGAGTGCCTCCAGCTGCTGATCCGTATTGGCTGAAGATTGAAGCGTAAGCGAACGGGCATCAC
>NZ_DJSX01000021.1:0-9023 GCF_002439135.1 Pseudomonas sp. UBA6323
ATGAAACTCTGGGCGGTCCAAGGTGCAGGAACATGGCCGTCCAGAACCCAATGCCATAGGCCACCAGTGCGCGGCTGCAGGCGGACCACTCTGCGTTCGTCGCCACCAGGAAGTAGCCAAGCGCAGTGGTCAGTACGGCCGTCCCTGCTGCGAGGACGCCGATAAAATCAGTTGCGTCCAGGTGCAACAAGTTCTTGATTACTTTCATGGAATTCCATTTCCCGAAGGATTGAAGAGGGCGAACTAAAAGTCGGCGTGGTGCGCTGGTGCTTTCAGCATCGTTTCCCTGTGGCTTCTAATGAAATTCACCCCAGGCCGGAAGCGGTCAGGCAGGTCAATCTGGCGATCTTCGACACGCCAAAAAACCTCACGTAGAAAGGTGTCCTTGCTGGCCCGTAGGCTTGCCGATAGCACGATGCGGTGGTCATCAGTCAGTGAGAAAAGATGCTGGTCGAATGCCTTGTCATGGAGTGCGGAAAGGCACAGTCCATTAGTCGGGTTAAGCCGGTTGGCTTTGTCCTGCCGCCAAGGGACGATATGGCTAGCGACCAACAAGCGCGCATCGCTAGTGCCAGAGACGCAGCAGCGGCCGCGGTAGCTGGCTAGTACTGCGCGGCGGAAGAAGGCTTGCTTGATACGCTGCTGCACGACGGTATGGCGCGTGTTGCCGCTGTAGTCGTCTAGTACGAAGTCATCTTCATCGGTTGCTTGGCGGGTGGCTACCTCGCCCTTTGCTTCCGACAGCGCAGCGCGAAGTTGCTCACACTCCACGGCCAGCCGCCCCCAATCGGCATGGAATTCGCTCCACACCTGGCGATCCAGCGCCGAAGCGCCACTGAGGCCCCTACGCCCGCTATCCGTGACCGACGGATCAAGGCTGGCGAAGTTGACCAACTTCATTGCCAGCGCGCCGGGCGTGCGGCCGATGAGCCTTGCCAGTTCAATGATCTGCGGATTGCGGCTATGCAGCTTGCCGAAGGGCGTTTGGCAATAAAGGTGGAAGGCAAGCTTGAGTTGTTCGCTGCTCCAGTTCCCTTTGTTGGGAAACATGCGGGCTGCTTCTTGCATGAAGGGCGTTCCCTGACCTGACGCAAGGATTATGTCCACTTTCGTACCGCTTGCTACGGCATATAGCCGCTAGCTCGCAAACCTGCGCGCAAACGTAGCCACGGTCGTGTGGTTCTCGCGCGCGAGCCGGTTGAGTTCGGGCGAGGTGATGTGGCCGTTGTCGGCCACGGCACACCAGAAGCGCAGTGCGGCGTCTGCGGCCCATGCAATGTGGGGCAGTTGGCCGCCGCGGGCCGGGGCGGCCAGTGGCAACGGGCCGGCCGGGCGTACGATGCCGGTGCGCGAGGGGGCCAGGTACATGGGCAGCATGTCGTAGGCAGGGCACAGGGGCAGTGGGCCGGCGTCGGTCAGGTGAAAGCCCAGGTTGCCCAGGTGCATGTCGCTGTTGCCGATGAAGCGGCCAAACCAGTGCAGGCGGGCCATGGTGTCGGCAGTGCCGCGTTCTATCCAATGCTCTGCCAGCAGCTGTTCGCCGGCCAGGCCCCAGTCGCGCGTGCCTTCGCCGATGAACGCGGCGTCCAGCGCTAGTAGTGATACGAAGCCGCGCCGGCCCAGCGTGCCGGGTACGCGGTCGAAGCGGCGCACTTCAAGGAAGGTGTGACCGTCGGTTTGGATCAGCTCCGATTCGGCGGCATCGAGGCCGGCGTCGCGCAGGCAGTTCAAGGCGAGGTGCTCGCAGGCCAGTAGTTCGGCCCAGCGCCGTGCGGCCTGGCCTTCATCGGGCGGGGCGAACTTCACCAGCGCGGCGTAGCGGCTGCGCCCGGTGTCCACCGTGGCGGTGAACTTGGGTTGCNNGCGCTCGACCGCGAACTGCCCCAGCAACAGGTCACCCATGCCGGTGCCGCCATGGAGGATGGCGGTGAGGGTGTCGCGTACCTGCCAGCGGGTCAGGTCTTCCGGCACGCCCAGTTGCCGGCCCATGCGATGGGCCAGGGTGCGGCCGAGGAAGCCTTGAGGACGCAGGTCATCGAGGAACCATGGCAGGCCGGGGAAGTACCCGCTGACGGTATCCACCGGCCGCGTCAGGTTGGGGCTTTCACCGGAGGGCTGGAAGTGGAAGCGGTCGCCGCGCAGGGCGTGCAACGTGCCCAGCTCCTGCAGCGTGGCGTCAGCACGCATGCGGAACAGTGGCCATGCGTTGGAAGTGCCCGCAGTGGCACGGGCGGCGTAGTGGGTGGCCCGCGCCTTACCCAGGCGCAGTATCCGTTCGCCTGCCTCGGCTACCAGCCGCGCGAGCACCGGGCGGCTGACACCCAGTTGCTCAACCAGGACACCGGCAGGCACGGGGTCGCCGTCCCCCAGCAGGGCGAGCAGGTCGGCAATCGTGGCAGCAGTTTGGCGTGGCATGGGTTCGTTTCTTTACGATTTTCGAACCATATTTCATGTGTGATTGTTTTTCAACCGATTGTTTTCAAATAAATATCCAGGAAAATTTCTGTATTGCGTGGATTATTTCTTTACGATTCTGGAACGATAAATCGTGCGATGCCGCCCCCTCACGGATGCGCAGCACCGGGCGTTCCCTCCTGCCGCGCCGCCTTCTTCCACGCCTGCAGGCCGCTGGCTGCCAGCGCCACGAACACCAGGTACAGCGCCGCGGTGGCGTGCAGCGATTTCACCGCGTACATGCCCACATAGACCACGTCCACAATGATCCACAGCCACCAGGTTGCGGTGTGGCGGCGCGCCTGCCACCACTGCGCCACCAGGCTGAGTGCCGCGAGCATAGCGTCCAGCCAGGGCAGGGCGGCGTTGGTCCAGGTGTGCATGGCCGCGCCCAGGGCCAGGCCGAAGGCCACGCCCACGGCCAGGTGGAGGGCGCCGGTGCGTGCGGCCAGCGGGGCGATGGCGACGCGGCCGTCGGGCTTGTCCTGGCGGTGCCAGGTGGCCCAGCCGTAGGCCAGGAACGCGGCGAACGCGCCCTGCAGCAGCATGTCCGAGTACAGCCGCGCCTGGAAGAACACCAGCGCGTACAGGCCCACCGACACCAGCCCCACCGGCCAGGCCAGCATGCGCCGCTGTGCCATCAGCCACACGCCCAGGGCGCTGGCGATGACCGCGGACCATTCCAGAAGCGCCGGGCTCATAGCGCCAGGGTCACCGTCAGCCGCGCCTGGCGCGGGGCGCCCGGGAACAGGTAGTAGTCGCCCGAGCTGCTGCCGGTGTCGCGCCAGTAGAAGCGGTTGAACACGTTGTCCACGCTCAGGTTCCAGTCCAGTGCGCGGCCGTGCAGTTCATGCCGGAAGCGCAGGCCGGCATCGACCACGCTGTAGGCGGGTGCGCGCACGCGGCCGTCGGCGGTGGCCACGTTGGAAGACGCGAAGCGCCAGCCGCCGGTCACGCCCAGCCCGGGCACGAACGGCAGTGCGTAGTCGGCATGCACGCTGGCGCGGGTGGTGGGTACGTTGATCAGCGGGTGGCCTTCGTAGGCCGGGGTGCCGGTGTCGCGCGCACGCGCGCGCAGCACGCTGGCGCTGGCGGTGAGCTGCAGCGCGTCGCCGATGCGCCCGCGTGCGCTCAGTTCCAGCCCGGTGTGGGTCTGCTGGCCTTCCTGCACGAAGGTGTAGCCGTAGTCGCTGGCATCCGGCTTGGCGTACTGGAACGGCCGGCTGATGCGGAACAGCGCCGCGCCCAGGCTCAACGCATCGGTGGGCGCGTACTTGGCGCCCACTTCCAGCTGGCGCGACAGCACCGACGGCAGGAAGCTGCCTTCGTTGCTGGTCCAGAACGGCGCCTCCTGGCCCAGGGCAATGCCGCGCACGTAGCTGGCGTACAGGTTGAGCTGCGCGTTGGCACTCCAGATCAGCGCGGTCTGCGGCAGGAAGCGCGACACGTGGCTGTCGCGCTCGGGGTTGCCACGCTTGTCCCAGGCGCGCTCGTCCAGGCGCACGAAGCGGCCGCCGGCCAGCCATTGCCAGTCGTCGGCCAGCTGCATGCGGTCCAGCACGAACAGCGCCTTCTGGCGGCTGTCCACGCGCCGTACCGATGGGCCCGGCTGCAGCGGCGAGGGGTCGAACTGCGGCACCGCATCGTCGTGGATGTTGCCGGTGCCGACGTATTCGTTGACGTTGCGGCGCTTGTCCACCGAGCGGCGGAAGTAGTCGGCGCCGAGCACCAGCTGGTGCCCGACCGCGCCGGTGGCGAAGCGGCCGCGCAGTTCACCGCGCAGCTGCTGGTTGCGGCGGGTGTCGTCGGGGCTGCGGTAGTCGTAGATGTCGTAGTCGCCGTTGGGCGCGAAGTAATTGCCCGGCACGCTGCCGTCCCAGCAGGCTTCGGCGTAGTAACAGCCGTAGGCGAAGGCGACGTTGTCGTCGATCACCGAGCGGCTGTGGCTGGCGGACACGCGCGACTGCCATGCCGGGCTGAAATCGTAGGTGTGCAGCGCGCTGAGGTTGGTGCTGTCGATGCCCACCGGCTGCTGCCAGCGCTGGTAGCCCAGCATCTGCGTGCGGTCCACGTGCTGCGGCAGCATGCTGGCACCCAGCAGTTGGTAGCCCGAGGCCGAGCGCTGCGCGCTGGTCTGGTAGTTGGCGTCCACCTCGAGCTTGGCGCGCTCGCCGATCAGCCAGTCGGTGGCGAGCGCGTAGAAGTTGCGGCGGCCGTCGGCATGGTCGATGTAGGAGTGGCTGTCGTCCCAGGCGGCATTGAAGCGCACGCCGATGCGCGGCGTCAGCCAGTGGCCCACGTCCACCGCGGCGTAGCGCGAGCCTTCGGCGTCGGTGCCCAGGGTGACATTGCGTACCTCGGCCGGGCGCTTGCCCACGTAGTTGATGACGCCGCCCGGGGCGATCACGCCGGCGGCCAGCCCGGCCTCGCCCTTGAGGATTTCCACCTGCTGCACGTTCTCCAGCGCCAGCCGCTGTTCGCCGGCGATGGTCAGGCCGTTGAAGCGGTAGCCGGTGGCGGTGTCCAGCGCGAAGCCGCGGATGGCGATGTTCTGGTAGTAGCCCACCGGCGCGTAGCTGTCGCCCAGCGAGGCGTCGTTGTCGGCCAGTTCGGACAGCGTGCGCACCACGCGGCGGTCAAGCAGCCCGCGGTCCAGCACGCTGATCGAGGCCGGGGTGTTCTTCCAGTCGCCACTGCCGAAGCTGTTGGACTGGGTGTCCCTGGCGCCGGGCTGCTTGGCCTGCACGCGCACGGCATCGAGCTCGGTGGGCGAGCGGTCGGCGGCGGTGTCCAGGGCACGGGCGTGCAGCGGCAGGGCCGCGGCCAGCGCGGCGGTCAACAGCGAAAGGGTATGGCAGCGGTTCATTCGTTTCGTCATCAGCCGTAGGGGGAGACGAAGCGAAGGCGCGCACGCGCGACCGGCCACGAAGGCGGTGTGCCTGCTGCTCAAAGCTCCCTACGCCGGTGCAAACCGGATCAGGTTCCAAGGGACTCTCTCAGCCTGGACAAGCCCAGGCACCCCCGCTTCTGGCCGGTATTTGACCACAAATGCCGCGGTTTGGCCCGTGGGTCGGGTGGGGGTGCTTGCGCGCATGGGGCCTCGCATCTCGTAGATGCGGGGCTCGCCCCGCATGGAGCTCTACCGGCGAAGTTGCGTACGTGCAGCCAAGGAGCTGGAAAAGCTCTGCCATCGGACTGGACGCCACCGCAGCGAGTTGGGCGCAGTAGAAGCGCTCAGACGGACTGCGGGCTGGGTCACCGGCAGAAATCGGCCAGGAGCGGTCGTTCAACGCTTTAGTTAAGCCGCGCCGCAAAGCGGCGTCGGCTTGGACGAATTGTTAGCTGCCATTGACCGACGCCGACAGCCGCTCGTGTTGAGCCTCACCACGTCAGACACGCCGAAGGCCTCCTTGGCCCGGCCCGTGCCCAGCATCTCCTCACGCGAGGGCATGCGGCCGAGCATTGGCTCCCCTGCCCATGAGGTTTTCTCTGCATCGACCACCCTACAGCCCGGGCCGCTCTCCGTGGTGAGCCACTCAAGGGCCACGCATTCCTTCTCGGAGGGGGCCGCGCCTTCGCCCCAGCCGCGAAGGCTGACGGCCATCGAGACGCCTTGTTCCGGATGGGAGTCAGTGTAGTGGCACAGATGCAGACCTAAGGCGTTGCCATGCTCGTACACGAAGCCGCGGAACACCTTCGAATCGTGGCCGCAGGTGTCGCAGTGGCCAACGGTGGTTTCAATGCATGGCTCAACCGCGAGGGTACTTTCCATGGCAGCTAACGCCTGAGTTAAGCCGACTGGCGAAGCCACTTTGGCTTGAATGAAATGATTTGTTAGGGCACATCCCGGCCCCAAGGTGTCGCCAGTCCGATGCTGCAAAGGGTGGCTGACCACTGATTGAGATGACCGGTTTCAGTCGCGGTGAAAACCCCTTCAAGGCGGACGTAGCGGTCGTTCAATGCTTCAGGAATATTGGCGCCGCTGACCCACAGCCCATTGGGTGTAATGGTCTGCAGATAGTCTTCACGATGGAGATAGATCGCGGAATGCTCGAAGGACCGGTGCATGAAGCCAATTACCGCAACGGACCGGCCTTCATAGTGCTCCGGATCAGCAAGTAGCGCCGCCAAGGAAACGTTGATTGGCTTGACTACGCCAGTGGAGCAAGGAGCAGAGCTGCGATCGGTAGCAGGTACGGAAGATGTCGGCAACTCTGCCGAGCATCCGCTAATCAATAGCACCAAGATTAGGAGGATCTTCCACATGGATACTAACGCCTGAATTAAGCCGCGTTGCGATAGCAACGTCGGCTTGAATGAGCTGTTAGATGGAGGCTAAACCACCCCGGAAACGATTGCCGCCGCAAGTATGCCGAATAGCAGGGCGGAAAACACTGCGAGAATGGTTATGCCTAACACGCCGCGCTGCCAGCCCTTGAGCGAATCCCACCGTGCTGCAAGGTCGCGGAAGGGCACGCCAGTACCTGCCTGGCCTAGCCCAATCATGGCAAGCGCGACCGGAAGCGCGTAAAGCCAACCAAACGGTTTGAAGCGCCACAGATCATAGGTGACGGCTAGCCAGCCACCCACAATACTGACCGCCGTGCCGATAGCGAATGCCTGCAGGCCGGCTTTGCGAGTTACGGAGATCATCACCTGGCCCCTGACGCTTGAGTTAAGCCGGGCCGCGAAGCGGCGTCGGCTTGAATGAACTGTTAGCTGTTATTGCCGGAAGGCAACTGCTTGTCATACCAGGCCTCTGAATGTACGTCTTTCTTAGCCGCGGCTATCAAGGACTCTAGCTGCGCAACGGCTATGCGAACAGGACGGCCACATACTGTCAGCTCCAGTGCCAGTGACTCATCCGCCGGATCAGCTACAAAGCTCGCGAAGTAATGTTTTTCCCCGGAGATATCACAAGAGAGCTCAAGCTGCATTCCCTCCCCATGCATCCCGGCCCATTGGGTACTGATTGTTGGATAAGACGCTGACTTGTTGCTCATAACAGCTAACGCCTGAATTAGGCCGCGCCGCGAAGTGGCGTCGGCTTGAATGAATGGTTAGGTGCCAAGGCTGGCAAGTGCAAACACAAAAGCAACCGAGCCTGCGCCAAGTAAACCGTAGGTAGCCCAGAGAGGCATGCCCTGACCAAATGAGAAGGCAACGTATCCCCCCCGCGGGTCTCTCCCGGAGAGGATAGACACTATGAAGATGGCCAGAAGTGGCAAAACAGACGCGAGGCCGAAACCAAGCCCGAGTGGTCGCCAGTCGGTGTGGTCGAAGCCGCCGATCCGATACAGGGCGACACCGAAGATAAGGCCGAGAAAGAAGAGAGTGTTGGCCGTCCAGATAGCAGAACGATGTTGCCGAAGAAGCGCGTCGCGTGACTTTCCGTTGTGCCTTGAAGGTAGCCGACGAGACCAGCGAGAGGTGAGCCATGTGGCAATGATGCCACCAGCCACACCGCTAAGAACTGGACGTATCGACTCAAATTCCATTGGCACCCAACTACCTAATAGACGGACCCACGGGTCCGGTTATGCGACTTGTCTACAAAGCACCGTATGGCGAGCTTTTCTCTTGCGACACCTCGATCTTAGGGTGGCTTGGTTCGGCTAACAAGCCAGCGTATAGCCGGAGCCACCGGTGGGCTCAGTTATCACGGCAAGCTCGTTCCGGTAGAAGTACAGATGTCCGCCTTGGGTCGCTTTCTGCCGGCGCAGTTAAAGGACGCCATGCTCAGTTCGTTGGTATCGCCGGCCAGTTCCACCGGCGTCGGTGTTCGACCAACTCGACTGGGAATGTCCAGCCAACCGGGACTCCGTAGCCCTATGTCGGGCAAGCCCGGCACCTATACGGGTGCGGATTCCCGCGGCGCCGCGCTCCATGGGGGTAGGTTTGCATTGCATGGTCCGCACTCCGTAGATGCGGGGTTTGCCCCGCATGCGCGTTCAGGCGGCCGCGTGCAGTGCGGCCAGCAGCGCCTGGCCTTCGGCGCTGCCGAACCATTGCGCATGTCCGAGCAGGAACGGTTGCCAAGCCACGTCGGCGTTGGCGGTGGAGCCGGTGACGCCTTCGAAGTACTCCACTTCGGACAGCGCGAAGTCCAGGTGCACCACCGGCAGCAGGTCGGCCAGCAGGTGCATGCGCGTGGCGGACAGCGGCAGCACCTGGCGGTAGCCGTCGAGCAGTGCCAGCACGGTATCGATGCGTACGGCGTCCGCGCCGCGTTCCAGTTCCAGCCAGGCCACCGCATTGCGTTCGATGGCGGTGGCCAGGTCGAACAGCGCGCTGGTGGGCGAGGCCAGGCCGAAGTCGAGCACGGTACTCACCGTGTCGCCCTGCCATAGCAGGTTGGAAACGTGCCAGTCGTTGTGCGCCCACAGCCGCGGTTCGTCGCGCAGGCGTTCGGCCAGGCCCGCATGCCAGGGCAGCACGGTGTGGCGCAGTTGTTCCTCCCAAGGAATGCGCGCCAGGTAGCGGGCAAGGCCGGGGCGGTTGCACAGGTCGGCGGTGAGCGCGGCGATGGGGTCGTGGCTGCGGATCAGGTCGTCGCGCGCCACCAGCAG
>NZ_DJSX01000008.1:0-19788 GCF_002439135.1 Pseudomonas sp. UBA6323
GCCGCCATCGAGGCGGCCCGTGCCGGCGACGCCGGTCGTGGTTTCGCCGTGGTCGCCGACGAAGTGCGCGCGCTGGCCCGGCGCACCCAGGCGGCCACCAGCGAGATCGATGCCATCATCGGCGGCCTGCAGAGCACTATCGACGGCAGCGTCGCCGCGATGACCGATAGCCAGCAGCACGCTCAGGGCATTGCCGGCCAGGCGCAACAAGCTGCCGAGGCGCTGAGCGGGATCAGCGAGCGGGTCAGCCAGATCAGCGACATGAACCTGCAGATCGCCAGTGCCGTGGAGCAGCAGAGCGCGGTCGGCGATGACATCCAGCGCAACCTGCATGGCATCCGCCAGGCGTGTCAGAGCACCGCCGAAGCCAGCGCCCGCAGCCACGGCAGTGCCGAACAGCTTGCCAGGCTCGCTGCGCGCCTGCAGTTGCTGGCCGAGCAGTTCTGGAGTCAGCGTCAGAGTCGCCCGCGTTGAAACGCTGCACGCACCAGCCCATTATCCGCGTCGATGATGACTATGCCTGCGCCGGGCGTGCGAGCCACGACCCATGGGGTTAGAGTAGCCGGCCATGCAACGAGGAGACTCCCCATGAGCCGACTGGCCTCCATCAAGCTCTCCACCCTCGACCTGGCACCAATCCGCGATGACGGCGATGCCGCCCAGGCCCTGCACAATTCACTGGCACTGGCCCGACACGTCGAAAGCCTCGGCTTCGAGCGCTTCTGGGTTGCCGAACACCACAACATGGACGGCATCGCCAGCTCCGCCACGTCCGTCTTGCTCGGCTACCTGGCCGCCGGCACCTCGAAGATCCGCCTAGGCGCCGGCGGAGTGATGCTGCCCAACCATGCGCCGCTGGTGATCGCCGAGCAGTTCGGCACCCTCGCCACGCTCTACCCCGGCCGGATCGAGCTGGGCCTTGGCCGCGCGCCCGGTGCCGACCAGTACACCGCCCATGCCCTGCGCCGCAGCCGCGATGGCAGCGCCGACGACTTTCCCAAGGACGTCGAGGAGCTGCAGGCCTACCTCGGCCCGCGCCAGGAAGGGCAACGGGTGATCGCCATGCCCGGCACCGGCACCAACGTGCCGATCTGGCTGCTCGGCTCCAGCCTGTTCAGCGCCCAGCTCGCCGGCATGAAGGGGCTGCCCTACGCCTTCGCCTCGCACTTCGCTCCGCGCTACATGCACGAGGCGATCCGCATCTACCGCAACCATTTCCGCCCGTCTGAAGTGCTCGACAAGCCCTACGTGATGCTCGGCGTACCGCTGCTGGCCGCCGACAGCGACGAGCAGGCGCAATACCTGGCAACCTCGGCGTTCCAGCGCATTCTCGCGCTGATCCGCGGCCAGAGCCTGGTGCAGCGCGCACCAGTGGCGAGCATGGAAAGCCTGTGGCTGCCGCATGAGCGCCAGGCCGTCAGCGAATTTTTCGGCCTGGCCGCCATCGGCGGGCCACAGACCGTGCGCCAGCGCCTGGAACAATTGCTCGAGCAAACCGAGGCCGACGAACTGATCTTCACCTGCGACATGTACGACTTCGCCGACCGCCTGCACGCCTTCGACATCCTGGCCGAGCTGCAACGTCGCTAAGTGCGAACTTGTGCGCGTGACTGCCCTCTGAATCAGAACGGGCTGCCAGACCGGCAGCCTCTTTCATTCAACGGGAGACGCACATGAAGAAGACAGCTTCGGCCCACTGGCAGGGCGGCATCAAGGACGGCAAGGGCACCATCTCCACTCAGAGCGGCGTGCTCAAGGACTCCCCTTACGGCTTCAACACCCGTTTCGAGGACAAGCCCGGCACCAACCCCGAAGAGCTGATCGGTGCCGCCCACGCCGGCTGTTTTTCCATGGCCCTGTCCAAAGAGTTGGGCGAAGCCGGCATGACCGCCGAGAGCATCGACACCGAAGCACAAGTGACCCTGGACAAGGTCGATGGCGGCTTCGAGATCAGCACGGTGCATCTGTCGCTGCGCGCGAAGATTCCCGGCGCCGACCGCACCGCCTTCGAGAAGGCCGTGGAAACCGCCAAGACCGGCTGCCCGGTGTCCAAGGTGCTGAATGCGGCGATCACCCTGGAAGCCGTACTGGAAAACTGAAGCAATGCCTGCGCCGCAGCCGATGATCCGTCGGCTGCGGTGTGCTTCGTGACGGTGTTAGATCGCCGTCCCGCAGCGCAACACCTCACCGCGCGCGAGCACGTTGCGCTGCTCATCATAGAGCCAGGCCTGCGCCTTCATCAGTTGCTGGCGCGCCTCGATGCGATAACGCTGGCCCGCCGCGAACCCCTCATAACGCAGGCGAATCTCGCAGGTCATGGGCAGCGGTTCGCTCTGCATGCCGAGGGTCGCCCCGCTACGCACTTCGAACTGAAAGCGCGTTTCCAGCTCATGCTGGCCGGGCGTCACCTGAAAATAGCGACCATCCGGCCAGCGCTTGCCGTCCAGGCGGTCGGCCATCAGCAGGGTATCGGCGGTGGAATACAGCTCGACCCAGGCCTGCTGCGGGTCAGGCGTGGGCAAGGGCGAAGCGCAGGCGCCCAGCATCAGGGCGGGAGCGAGAAGCAGGGCGCGCATGGCGACCTCCGATAAGGGTCCGGACACCAGCCTACACCGGGAAGCCGGCAAAACCGAGGCGAAAGGGGCTGGAGACAACCTGCGCGATCAGCTAGCGTGACGGCATGCCCAACGCCTGCCCTATCGACCTGCTGCGCCGCATCGCGGTTCCCCTGCTCGCCCTGCTGCTGGGCGGCTGCTCGACCATCGATTACTACGCGCATCTCGGCCAGGGCCAGTTGCAGTTGCTGAGTGCGCGCCAGCCGGTCGAACGCCTGCTCGAAGACCCTGCCACCGACCCCGACCTGGCCAGGCGCCTGAGGCTGAGTCAGCAAGCGCGGGACTTCGCCAGCGCCAGCCTGCACCTGCCCGACAATCGCAGTTATCGCCTGTACGCCGACCTTAATCGCCCCTTCGTGGTGTGGAACCTGTTCGCCACGCCGGAATTTTCCCTCGAACCCGAGCTGCACTGCTTTCCCATCGCCGGCTGTGTCGCCTACCGCGGCTACTACCAACAGGGCCGGGCACGTGGCGCCGCCGCGCTGCTGCGCCAGGAGGGGCTGGATACCTACATCGGCGGCGTGGAGGCCTACTCGACGCTGGGCTGGTTCGACGATCCGCTGCTCAACACCATGCTGCGCTGGAGCGACGAACGCTTCGTCGCGGTGATCTTTCACGAACTGGCGCACCAGCAGTACTACCTGCCGGGGGACACCGCCTTCAACGAGTCCTTCGCCACCTTCGTCGAGCGTGAAGGGCTGCGTCAGTGGCACGCCGCCCGCGGAGAGACAGCGCCGGCCAGCGATGACCGCCAACGCCAGCAGTTCATCGAACTGGTGCTGGCCAGCCGCGAGCGCCTGCAGCAGCTCTATGCCAGCGACCTGCCGGAGCACGCCATGCGCGCCGCCAAGCAGGCCGAATTCGAGCGTCTGCGTCGCGACTACCGCGCCCTGCGCCAACGCCAATGGGGCGGGCAGGGCCGCTATGACGCCTGGATCGAAAGCCCGTTGAACAATGCCAAGCTGCTGCCCTTCGGCCTCTACGACCAATGGGTGCCGGCCTTCGCGGCCCTGTTCGAGCACGAGGCGCGAAGCTGGACGGCCTTCTACGCCGCCGTGGCCGAGCTTGGCCGGCTGCCGGAAGCAGATCGTCGGGCCCGGTTGGAAAGCCTGCTGCAAAACGACTAGAACTGCTGGGCAGATTGCCAGTCCAACCTACTCAGGTTTCGCCCAACACTGGAGGTACAAGCGATGCAACGACTGATTCCCGCCCTGGCCCTGATGCTCCTGGCTGGCGGCGCGCTGGCCGCGCCCAAGCCCTGTGAAGAACTCAAGCAGGAAATTGAAACGAAGATCCAGGCCAACAACGTGCCCAGCTACACCCTGGAAATCGTGCCCAACGCCGACGTGCAGGACCAGAACATGGTCGTCGGCAGCTGCGATGGCGGCACCCAGAAGATCATCTATCAGCGCAACGACTGATATGCCCGCGAAGGCGGCTTCCCGCAGCACAGCGGGAGGTCGTCTGCCGTTTCGCCCTTTAGTCCACTTCCGGCGATGATCTTTGCGCTGGGTGGAGGGCCGTTCGCGGACAAGTCCGCTCCCACAAATCAGCGACACACCTGTGGGAGCGGACTTGTCCGCGAATCTTTCGGCCTGACCTACGACATTCGTACAGTTATAAGCGGGACGGATCAGCGACTGAACGCCTGGTGCATCTCTGCCAGCGTCTCGAAATGAAAGGCCGGCGACTCGCCGAGCAACTCCTCACGACTACCGAAGCCATAACCCACCGCCACCGCCTGCAGGCCATTGCTGCGCGCGCCGATCAGGTCGTGCTTGCGGTCGCCGATCATCAGCGCCGACTCGGGCGCCAGTTTCTCCGACTCCAGCAGATGCGCCAGCAGCTCCACCTTGTTGGTGCGAGTGCCATCCAGCTCGCTGCCATAGATGCGTTTGAAGTAGCGATCGAAACCGAAGTGCCGGGCGATTTCCTCAGCAAATACCGTCGGTTTGCTGGTGGCGATATATAGCGTGCGTCCCTGCGCCACCAGTGCTTCTAGCAGTGCCTCGACACCCTCGAACACGCGATTTTCGTAGAGACCAGTGACCCGGAAGCGCTCACGGTAATGATTGACCGCCTGCCAGCCGATGGCCTCGTCCAGCGCATAGGTCGCCATGAAGCACTGCAGCAAGGGCGGGCCGATGAAGTGCTCCAGCGCGGTCAGGTCCGGCTCATCGATGCCCAACTTGGCCAGGGCGTACTGCACCGAACGGGTGATGCCCTCACGCGGGTCGGTGAGGGTGCCGTCGAGATCGAAGAGGATGGTGGAGTGATGCATGAGGCTTCAGGCTTCGGCAATTCAGGGGGCGCACAGCATAAGGCAATTGCCGGCGCCACCCAACGCCGCGCCATCCTGAGCGCGGAAGTGCCAAAGCCGGGAATGCCGCTGTCACCCGATTAACAAGCGGGCACGCCGGCAAAAACACCGCGACGAAATTTCTGAGCTGCCTATTCGGCAGTGAAGTAGAGACATTACTCGCCAGTCCCTTGCCTGGCCAGGCCTGCAGGCGCTAACCCGGCAAATACCCTTTTCTGCGCTGTTCTACTAACCCTTTGATTTATAAAGGCGCCTGAATGGCCCGCAAGAAGAGGGTCGGCAAGCTCGGGCAAAAATGGTAAACCGCCATGATGCCAACGGGAGTCATCATGGACGACATCAGCCCCTCCGACCTAAAGACCATCCTCCACTCCAAGCGCGCCAATCTGTATTACTGCAGTACTGCTGGGTACTGGTCAACGGTGGGCGGGTGGAGTACGTCACCGATGCCGGCAAGCAGTCGCTGTACTGGAACATTCCCATCGCCAACACCACCACTATCCTGCTCGGCACCGGCACCTCGATTACCCAGGCGGCGATGCGTGAGCTGGCCAAGGCTGGCGTGCTGGTGGGTTTCTGTGGCGGTGGCGGCACGCCACTGTTCTCGGCCAATGAGATGGATGTGGAAGTCGCCTGGTTCTCACCGCAGAGCGAATACCGCCCCACCGAATACCTGCAGAAGTGGGTGAAGTTCTGGTTCGACGATGACAAGCGCCTGGAGGCGGCCAAGGCTTTTCAACTGGCGCGCCTGCAACGTATCCGCCAGGGCTGGCTGCATAGCCGATCACTCAAGGATGCCGGCTTCCAGGTCGATGCCGCCAGCCTGGAGCATGCCCTCGATACCTCGCAGCGCGCTATCCGGGCAGCGCCGGACAATACCTTCCTGCTGACCGAAGAAGCCCGCCTGAGCAAGCAACTGTTCGCCCTCGCCGCCCGTGCCGTCAGCTATGGCGACTTCACCCGCGCCAAGCTCGGCTCCGGCGGTGACCCCGCCAATAGCTTTCTCGACCACGGCAACTACCTGGCCTACGGCCTGGCCGCCAGCGCCACCTGGGTGCTTGGCATCCCCCATGGCCTGGCCGTGCTGCACGGCAAAACGCGCCGCGGCGGCCTGGTGTTCGACGTGGCCGATTTGGTGAAAGACGCCAGCATCCTGCCGCAGGCCTTCGTCAGCGCAGTGCGTGGCGACGAGGAACAGGAGTTTCGCCAGGCCTGCATCGAAAACCTCACGCGTGGCGAATCGCTGGACTTCATGATCGACACCCTCAAGGCAGTGGCCGAGCAGGTTGGCGCATGAACGTGTTACTGATCAGTCAGTGCGACAAACGCGCACTGGTGGAGAGCCGGCGCATCCTCGACCAGTTCGCCGAGCGCCGCGGCGAGCGCACCTGGCAAACGCCGATCACCCAGGCCGGTCTGGATACCCTGTGCAAGCTGTTGAAGAAGAGTGCCAGGCGCACTACCGCCGTGGCCTGTCACTGGATACGCGGCAAGGATCACAGCGAGCTGCTGTGGATAGTCGGCGACGCCAGCCGCTTCAACGAGCAGGGCGCGGTGCCCACCAACAGCACCCGCCGCGATGTGCTGCGCAAGGATGACGAGAACGACTGGCACAGCGCCGAGGACCTTCGTCTGCTCAGCGCCCTGGCCGCGCTGCTGCATGATCTGGGCAAAGCCAGCCTGGCCTTCCAGAACCGCCTCAAACCTGGCGCGCCCATGGAGCGCAACCTGTATCGCCACGAATGGACATCGCTGCGTCTGTTCCAGGCCTTCGTCGGCAACGACGGCGACCCGACCTGGCTGGCGCGCCTGGCCAGCCCCAGCGAGCAGGATGACGCCACTTGGCTGAGCCGCCTGCAACGCGATGGCCTCGACCCCAACTGCGACAAGCCCTTCCGTAACTTGCCGCCTCTGGCCGCCGCCCTGGCCTGGCTGGTGCTGACCCATCACCGCCTGCCCCTGATGCCCAGCGAGGACGCGCGCCTGGGCAGTAAGATCCGCCACTTCCAGCTAGGCATGTTGAAGAACCTGCCAGGAGATATCGACGCCAGCTGGAACGAGCATTGTGCTACCCGGGACAGGGCGCAGATCGAACCTTACTGGCACTTCCCCCACGGCCTGCCCGTGACCACCAAACGCTGGCGAGAACGCGCCAGCAAGCAGGCCCACCGCCTGCTGGCTCTGCTGCCACGCCGCACCCAGCGAGACTGGCTGGACAGCCCTTACCTGATGCACCTGGCACGCCTGAACCTGATGCTCGCCGATCACCACTACTCCAGCCTCACCGGCCCGGGCCGGGTGCAGGGCGAGGCGGGCTATCCGCTGTGGGCCAATACCGAGCGCAAAAGCGGCAAGTTCAACCAGGGCCTCGACGAGCATCTGCTGGGGGTCGAGGCCAATGCCGGGCTGATCGGCCATCGCCTGGCCGACTTCGAACGCAGCCTGCCACGCCTGAGCCGGCACAAGGGCTTGAAGAAGCGCAGCGGCACCGAACGCTTCCGTTGGCAGGACAAGGCCTTCGATCTGGCCGCCGGCATGCGCGAACAGGCTGCCCGGCACGGTGCCTTTATCGTCAATATGGCCTCCACCGGTTGCGGCAAGACCCTGGGCAATGCACGCATCATGTATGCCCTGAGCGACCCCGAGCGCGGCATGCGCTGTGCCTTCGCCCTTGGCCTGCGCAGCCTGCCCCTGCAAACCGGGCGCGCCTTCCGCCAACGCCTTCGACTGGACGAGGATGACCTGGCCATTCGCGTCGGTGGCGCGGCCAACAGCACCTTGTTCGAGCGCCAGCAGGCGCTCGCCGAACGCAGCGGCTCGGCTTCCAGCCAGGCACTGTTCGAAGACGATGGTCATGTGCGCTTCGACGGCAATGTGGACGCCCATCCGTTGCTCAACAAGGTGATCCACGAACCCCAGGTACGCGCCCTGCTGATCGCGCCGGTACTGGTCTGCACCATCGACCACCTGACCCCTGCCACCGAGAGCCAGCGCGGCGGACGGCAGATCGCACCGATGCTGCGCCTGATGAGCGGCGACCTGGTGCTCGACGAGCCGGACGATTTCGATATCGCCGACCTACCCGCCCTGGCGCGCCTGGTGCATTGGGCCGGGCTGCTGGGCAGCCGCGTGCTGCTGTCTTCGGCCACCCTGCCGCCCGCCCTGATCCAGGGTTTGTTCGAGGCCTATCACGCCGGCCGTGTCGAGTATCAGCGCCACCGTGGCGAACGCCCTGGCGAGCTGCCGTCCATCGCCTGTGCCTGGGTCGATGAACAGCGGCAAAGCCGCCTGGACTGTAGCGACAGCGCCAGTTTCAGCGCCGCCCACCTGGACTTTGCCCAGCGCCGCCACGCCTGGCTCGCGACGCAGCCCGCGCGCCGCCAGGCGCAACTGCTGCCCCTGCACTTTGCCAGCCAACGCCCGGATGAGATTCGCCCGGCCTTCGCCGAACAGATACTGACCGCCGCCCGCAGCCTGCACGACACCAACGCCACAACCGACCCGCACAGCGGCAAGCGCGTAAGCTTCGGCCTGGTACGCATGGCCAATATCGAGCCCCTGTTCGATGTGGCGCTAGCCCTGTTTCGCCTGGGCGCCGCCGAAGGCACTCGCATCCACCTCTGTGTGTACCACTCGCAGTTCCCGCTGCTGTTGCGCTCGGCCATCGAAAACCGGCTGGACACTTTCCTGCAACGTGAACAGCCGCAAGCGGTATTCGCCCTGCCGGAAATCCGCCAGCGCCTGCAGCGCCACGATGAGCCGGATCAACTGTTCATCGTGCTGGGCTCGCCCGTGACCGAAGTGGGCCGCGACCATGATTACGACTGGGCACTGGTCGAACCTTCGTCCATGCGCTCGCTGATCCAGCTGGCCGGGCGCGTGCGGCGCCATCGCCCCGAGCCCTGGAGCGCCACCAATGTGCAGATATTCGACAGCAATCTGCGCCATGCCGAACGACGCGACCAACCAGCCTTCTGCAAACCGGGTTTCGAGACGGAACACGCCTGGCGGCTGAACAGCCATCGCCTGGACAAGCTGCTGAATGCTGAGCAGTACCAGCAGATCGATGCCCGCCCACGCATCCTCGAGCGCCCCGCGCCACTGGATGCCAAGAACAACCTGGTCGACCTGGAACACGCCCGTCTGCAAGGCTGGATGCTGCAACCCGCCGCACCAGATCCGTCCATGCTGTCAGAGCGCGAACGGCGACGGCAAAGCAGCCAGCCACAAGAAATGAATGCCCATGACGGCTGGAGCCAGCCGCTGTTGCACCTCACGGCCCTGGCCCAGCAGCAGCAACCATTCCGCCTCGACACCCAGCCAAGGGTGCAGCTGATCTTGCTGCCGGATGAAGACGGCGAGGATTATCAGTTGCACCGTATCGACCCCGGCCAGCGCCGCTACGAGCAGATCTACGTGCCGGTGGAAAACAGCCTGCACCAGCTCATCGCCGACAACGAACTGGCCGGCCCGCGTATCAGCTCCTGGAGCGCCACAGATTATCTCGAAGCCCTGGCTGAACTGGCACAGGAGCTGGACATGAGCCTGGAGGGCTGCGCCAAAAGCTTCGGCACCGTCAGCCTGCCCGAGAGCGAGCGCGGCTTGCGCTTTCACCCAGTGCTGGGGTTTGCCAAGCGCAGGTGAGATTCCCCTACCCCCTGCGCGGCGTGTAGCAGGGCTACAGCATCGCGGCTAAGCCCCTCCCACGGCATTTGAAGACCTGTGGGAGGGGCTTTAGCCGCGACTCCGTTGGGTAGGAACCCGTGATGTCAGCAGCTAACTATCAATCCGAAAATCCCCATGCAGCGCCCGCCAGTGCTCGCGCAGCGCAGCCTTGTGCGCATCGTGCATAGGGCTGTCGCGCAGGGCTGCCGGCCATAGCGCGCGAGCCTTATCGAGGGCCGCCTTGAGGTTGTAGAGAATCGGCGACTCCGGCAGGTCCGCGCGCTTGGCCCAGCGCCGGAAGTGCTCGAGCGATACCTCGTACCACTGCTTGGTCTGCGCCATGTTCAGCGCGTAGTGCTGCTCGGCAGGGATATAGGCCTTGGTGAAGAGGATGTCGTAGGCCGGCGACAGCGCCGGGTTCACGCCATCGGGATAGAGAACGCTCCAGTTCTTCAGATGCGCGTCGCCGTTGCCCAACAGGATGTTGACCAGCAAGCGCACAGCCATCTGCACCACGTCGCGCTGGCCGCTGTAGGTGTTCTGATAGATCAGTCGGGCGATCTGTTCGTAACTGGCCTTCTGGTACTTGTCCGCCGCATAGGCGAACAGCACCTGGGCGAAGTCCTCGGCATGCACGCGCTTGCCCTCGGCCCGGTCGAAACGGCGGATGCCATAGGCATAGCCCTCATCCGGCAGCTTGATCTGCGGCAGACGCTCGAGCTTGTCGAGTTCTACCAGACGGATTTCCGGGATATCCACGCCGGCCAGCGCCGCAAGGTGCATGCAGGTGTATTCGTTGAGCGGTACATGATCATGCACCGTGGAGGGAGTCTTGATGATCCAGTCACCGGGCGCCGCCGCATCCCCCAATTGGTAACGGCCATCGCGCTGGTGCATGGAAAACTTCATCTGCACCCCCGCCAGGGAAAAATGCGCCACCCGGTCCACGGTATCCACCGCCACTCGGTCGAGCCGCCCACGGTCACCGAAAGCCGCATCCGGGATAGCCTCGGCAGCAACCGGCTCGGCGATTAGCGCACCGGGCAGGTCGCCGCCCAGGTGTACCAACAGCGGGAACTCGTTGTGCTCATGGACCTTCAAGCGCTGGGCCAGCAGTTGGCGTAGCGCGCCTTCGGGCAGCAGGTTGCTCAGCAGCGGGTGCAACTGCATATTGGTCGCCACCGGGAAACTCTTGCCCGCACGGGCCGCGAAGGTGGCCGGGTTGGCCAGTGACAGGGTCAGCGCGGGGCGGTTGGCATCCTCAACAAACGACGGCGCCAGCGACAACACCGTGCGGTTATGTGCATAGCCGGCCACGTAACCCACCAACTGCCCATGCAACGTCAGCCTGAGTGCCGAAACCTGCTCGCCGGCCATCAGTCGTCACCCAGCTCTTGCCAGGGGTCTTCGATGGTTTCCTTGACGCCCGCGCCAGACGCAGACGATGGCGAGCGGTCCATGGCGTAGTTCTGTTGTGCCTTGGCGGGGCCGCCCTCCAGCAGTTGCTCGACCTGACGTGCCAGCTCCTTGGGGATCAGCATCAGAGTGGCATCCAGGCCTTCGGCGATCTTGTCCAGGGTAGCCAGGCTGGGGTTACCGTCTTTCTCGATCTTGCCGTACTGCTGGCGATTGAGCCCCACCCGCAACGGCATATCCGTGCCTTTCAGGCCGAGTTGCAGGCGTCGGCGTTTGATCTGGGTCAGCACTGTGCTGCGCATGGGCCTCCTCACTCGCTCTATCCAGAGTGCAGCACATAAGGCTCTATCGGATAAAAAAGAGCCTTTTATGCTGCAAATAAATCCAATCGAAGCATATGTACTTCATTATTAGATGAAGCTTTTAAGATTCACAAGCACTTATTTGCAGTATATATGATGCTTCCCAAATAGGATGCAGCGTAAATGGCTCATTTGTTCTGAGTCAGGGGGGGCAATCAAAAATACTGGCAAAACAATGCTACGTTTCGCATTGCCTCCCAGCATAAGGACACGCTGCTATGCACAACCCGTCCCCACACCGACAAAGCGAAATCCGCAATCTCATCCAAGGTTTTATCGCCGAACGCCTGGCCACCAAGCTCGAAGGTCTGGCCAATGATGACCCCAAGCGCGCCACCCTGCTCGAGCAATACCAGCCGGCAGCCTGGCTGGCGGATGCCGCCCGCCGCGCCGGGCAGATCCAGGCGGTGACCCATACGCTCAAGGCGATTCACCCGGATGCCAAGGGCACCAACCTCTACTGCCTACCGAACAGTTTGCCGCAGCACGCGCTGGTCGGCAGCCATTGCCTGGGCGACGACTTTGCCGGCGATGTGGTGGGCAATGCCGCCGCGCTGGATGTCTACAAGCTGCTCAAGCTGGAGCACGACGGCCAGACACTGCTCGACCTGCTGTTGGCCGCAGATGCCGATGCCATTGCCGCGCTGCATACAGATGACGAGCAGGCCCGGAGCCTGGCCGCAGCCTTCACCGGCATCACCCGTGCGCGCGACGGCCTGGCCTCTCACACCCACGGTAAGCAGCTGTACTGGCTGGTTGGCGACGAGCCGCGCAGCGACGCGCACTACCACCTACTCGTCCCGCTGTATGCCAGCTCGCTGGCGCATCGGGACTACCAGAGTGTCCAGGCCGACCGCTTCGGCGAACCGGCCAAGGAAGCGCGCCAGGCTCGCCGCGACAAGCAGTTTCACCCTGGCGTGATCCACGAATACCCCGACTTGGCCGTGCAGAAGCTCGGTGGCACCAAACCGCAGAACATCTCCCAACTCAACAGCGAGCGCCGTGGTGACAACTACCTGCTCGCCTCCCTGCCACCCAGTTGGCAGCAGCGCGACGTGCGCCTGCCGATCCGCACCCGTGACGGATCGATCTTCCCTGCCTTTGGTCAGCGACCGGCAGTGGCCGAACTGGTGCGCACCCTGCGCGACTTTCTGCTCAGCGGCCCGCCCCCGAACGTACACACCCGCAACAGCCGTGATGAACTGCTCACCGAGCTGATCGACGAACTGCTGCTGTACGCCGTCGAGCTTTGGGCTTTCGAGCCAGGCTGGTCGGCCAAGCCCGAGTGCAACCTCAACCGCGCCGAGCAACTGTGGCTGGACTTTCGCCGCGCCGAGCATGACGCCGTCTTCGCCAGCGAATGGCACCGCATGGAATGGCTCGCGGAAATTCGTGAGCGCTTCGCCAACTGGCTCAATGCCCGACTGGTCAGCAAGCTCTCGGTCGGAGATGTGGAGAACAGCTACTGGGCCAAGCAGGCAGGCAGCAATGCCCTGTGGCTCGACCTCGACTGGCTGAACCGGGCCTGGGTCGAACAATTCGAGCGCGAGCAACGCGACCTGGAGGCCGAACATGAGTGAACTGCCCACCTCCAACGGCCTGTTGATCGTCCCCCGCCTGCGGGTGCAGAACGCCAACGCCATCTCCAGCCCGCTGACCTGGGGCTTCCCCGCCATCAGCGCCTTCATCGGCCTGATGCAGGCCGTCGAACGCAAGCTCGAGGGTCGCTTAGCCCTAATGTTCGACAGCGTCGGGGTGGTCTGCCATAGCCATGACGCCCAGGTCACCGGGGGCTATCAACGCGCTTTCCGCCTGACCCGCAACCCGGTTAACGAGCGCGGTGAAACTGCCGCCATTGTCAAAGAGGGGCGCATCCACCTGGATATCACGCTCATCTTCGGCGTCAGCGGCTATGGCGAAGACGGCCAGCCAGACCCGGTGCAGGGCGACTGGCAACAGCGCCAGCGGATTGCCCGTCATATCGCCGACCTGCTGGGCAGCATGCGTATCGCCGGCGGTAGCGTATTCCTCGACCCGCAACAAAAGCCTGCGCTGCTGCCCCTTGCCCAGGGCGAGGAACGCAGCGCCCAGTTCCGTCGGTTGCGCCGCCGTTGGCTGCCGGGCTTCGCACTGGTAAGTCGCGACGACCTGCTGCAAAACCACCTGCAGCAACTGCGTGGCGAGAACGCCAGCGCCAACCTGCTCGATGCCTGGCTCGACCTTTCACGCCTGAACCTGCGCGCCCAGGAAACTCACCCAGCCAGTGAAACCCAGCCCGCCAAAGTCGAGTGGCGTGCCCAGCGCGTTATCCCCAATGGCTGGCTGGTGCCGATCCCGGTCGGCTATGGCGCCCTCGGCCCGCTGCAAGCCGCCGGCAGTGTGGCTAACGCACGAGATGGGCAAACCCCGCTGCGTTTCGTCGAAAGCCTCTACTCCATCGGCCAATGGCTCAGCCCGCACCGCCTGCGCGATGTCGATGACCTGCTCTGGTGCGCCAGCGCCGACCCCGAGTCCGGTCTGTACCGCTGCCACAACCTCTACAGCCAACACCTCTGCACTGATGACATGGAGTGACCATCATGACCACTGCCCCTCTGAAAACTGCTTCCGTCCTGGCCTTCGAGCGCAAGCTCGACCCTTCCGATGCGCTGTTTCATGCCGGTGACTGGCAGACGCGCGACAACTGGCAGCCGCTCGCCGTACGGGAGAAATCCGTGCGCGGCACCATTTCCAACCGCCTCAAAGCCAGGGACCAGGACCCGGCCAAACTCGACGCCGCCATCGAAAACCCCAACCTGCAAACCGTCGACGTCGCCGCCCTGCCGCATGACGCCGATACCTTGCGCGTCAGCTTCACCCTGCGCGTACTCGGCGGCGCCGGCACCCCCCTCGGCCTGCAACGATGCCGGCTACCGGCAAAAGCTGCTGGACACCGTGCAGGGCTATGTCGCCAATCACGGCTTCGCTGAACTGGCACGTCGCTACGCACACAACCTGGCCAATGGTCGCTTCCTGTGGCGTAACCGTATCGGTGCTGAACAGGTAGAGGTACAGATTGCCCACTTGGTCGATGGCAAAGCGGCCAAGCAGTGGAGCTTCGATGCGCTGGGCCTGTCCCTACGCAACTTCGACGCCAGCGGCCCGGCGGCAGCGTCGCTGGACGAACTGACCAGCCTGATCGCAGCCGGCCTGAGTGGCGAACGTCACCTGCTGCTGGACATTACCGCCTATGTACGCATGGGCGCAGGCCAGGAAGTCTTCCCTTCGCAGGAACTGATCCTCGACCGGGGCAAGGGCGACAAGAGCAAGACCCTGTACAGCGTCGACGGCGTCGCCGGGATGCACTCGCAAAAGCTCGGCAACGCCCTGCGCACCATCGACACCTGGTATCCGGACGCCGGCGAACTCGGCCCCATCGCAGTCGAACCCTACGGCTCGGTCACCACCGAAGGCCGTGCCTATCGCCAACCCAAGGCCAAGGCGGACTTCTACAATCTGCTGGACAACTGGCTGCTCAAGGACAAAGTGCCGAGCATCGGTGACCAGCACTTCGTCATGGCCACCCTGATTCGCGGTGGCGTCTTCGGTGAGGCGGGCTAGCCATGGACCACTACCTCGACCTCAAACTGCTACCCGACCCGGAGTTTCCGGCCACGCAGTTGATGAGCGCACTGCTAGCCAAGCTGCACCGTGGCCTGCACGACTTGCGCCGCACGGATGTGGGCATCAGCTTCCCGGATGTGGAAAGCGCCAGCCACAGCCTCGGCGCCAGCCTGCGCCTGCATGGCAGTGCCGAGGCACTGGATCGGTTGATGGCGCTGAACTGGCTCACTGGAATGCGCGACCACCTGATCCTGGGTGAACTGGCGCCGATTCCCGCACAGGTGCGCTGGCGTTGTGTCAGCCGTGTGCAGGTGGACAGCAACCCGGAGCGCGCCCGCCGCCGCCTGATCAAAAGGCACGGCATCAGCGAGGAGGACGCTCGCCAGCGCATCCCCGACAGCGCCGGCAAACGCTGCAACCTGCCCTATGCCACCTTGCGCAGCAACGGCAGCGGCCACAGCTTCCGCCTCTTCATCCGCCACGGCCCACTGCTCGACGCTCCCACCCCCGGCACCTTCGGCGCCTACGGCCTGAGCGCCCAGGCCAGCGTGCCCTGGTTCTGAACCTTTTTTCTGATCGCAACCGGAGCCCTTGCAAAATCAAACACTTGCAAGCGGCTCCGGAAAAGGGTTTTCAACCACAAAATAGAAAGGCTCTTTAGCAATCAATACGTTAGGGTTTCAGGGCTCTACTTCACTGCCGCGTAGGCAGCTCAGAAAACACGGCACATTCAGGAGCACGGCAAGTACAGCTTCACTGCCGCGTAGGCAGCTCAGAAAAGGGGGCGGTACGTCTGCTTGGCGGTGGCAATCTTCACTGCCGCGTAGGCAGCTCAGAAAATCATATCAGCGAGCTGAGCCTCGATCTTGTCGCTTCACCGCCGCACAGGCAGCCCATCCCGGCCCACCGTTGGTGAAGGGGCTGCGCAATCGCGAATAAATTCGCTCGTACAGTGGCGGCAGGCTCAGGTCAGGCTGCGAAACATCACATGGCAATCCACCAGCCCGTGCCGGGCATGGCGGTAGGCATTGGGCAGGGTGCCGACTATCTCGAAACCGTGCTTCTGCCATAGCGCCACGGCTACCGTATTGGTCGCCACCACACTATTGAATTGCATGGCGCTGAACCCCAGTTTGCGCGCCACTTCCAGCGAATGGGCGCAGAGCTTGCCGGCGATGCCATGACCGCGAGCGGCAGGAGCGGTCATATAGCCGCAGTTGCACACATGGTCGCCGGGACCTGCGGCATTGGCCTTGATAGTAGTAGGTACCGAGAATCTGCCCATCCTGTTCCGCCACGAAGGTTGCGCGCGGCAGTTCGACCCAGAGTTTCCAGGCCGTTTCGCGGTCCATCTGCGGATCGAAGGCGTAGGTTTCCTGCGCCTGCACCACGTCACGGATGATCGGCCAGACCTGATCGAAATCGGCCGCCTCGATGGGGCGGATGATCAGTTCGCCGCTCACTGGTCGTAACCCTCGGCCAGATGCTGGTCCTTGAGCTTCACGTAATTGCCCGCTGTGTAACTGAAGAAGTTGCGCTCCTTGTCGGTCAGCGGACGTGCCTGTTTCACCGGGCTGCCAACGTACAGGTAGCCGCTCTCCAGGCGCTTGCCCGGCGGCACCAGGGAGCCGGCGCCGATGATCACTTCGTCCTCGACCACCGCGCCATCCATGACGATGCTGCCCATGCCTACCAGGATGCGGCTACCCAGGGTGCAGCCGTGCAGAGTGACCTTGTGCCCGACGGTCACTTCGTCGCCGATGATCAGCGGATAGCCGTCCGGGTTGAACGGCCCGGCGTGTGTGATATGCAGCACGCTGCCGTCCTGCACGCTGGTGCGCGCACCGATGCGGATGCGGTGCATGTCACCGCGGATCACGGTCATCGGCCAGACCGAGCTGTCCTCGCCCAGCTCGACATCGCCGATGACCACGGCGGAGGCATCGACGAAGACGCGCGCGCCCAGTTGCGGGAGGTATTGCTGGTATTTGCGAATCGCCACGATAGAGGCTCCTGGGCTGCGGGAAAGCTTGATTGTAATTAAGATGGACCCCATATCGACTGCAATCGCCCTGGGATTTTCCCCGGCGCAGCCTCTCTTCATTCGCCACAGGTGCCTCGTCGTGACCGCGAACAACCCCTTGCTGCAAGACTTCGACCTGCCGCCCTACTCGCAGATCAAACCGGAACATGTCGAGCCTGCCGTCGACCAGATTCTGGCCGACAGTCGCGCGGCCATCGCCACGCTGCTCGAACAGCAACAGGCCAATCCGAGCTGGGACGGCCTGGTGCTGGCGCTGGACGAACTGGGCGCACGCCTGGGCCGCGCCTGGAGCCCGGTGAGCCATCTCAACTCGGTGTGCAACAGCCCCGAGCTGCGCGCCGCCTACGAGGCCTGTCTGCCCAAGCTGTCGGAATACTGGACCGAAATGGGCCAGAACAAGCCGCTGTTCAACGCCTATGACGCACTGGCCAAGAGCCCGGCAGCGGCAGACTTCGACGTGGCACAGAAGACCATCCTCGAACACGCCCTGCGCGATTTTCGCCTGTCCGGCATCGACCTGCCGATCGAGCAGCAGAAGCGCTATGGCGAAATCCAGATGCGCCTGTCCGAGCTGACCAGCAAATTCTCCAACCAGTTGCTCGACGCCACCCAGGCCTGGACCAAGCAGATCACCGACGAAACGCGCCTGAACGGCCTGACCGACTCGGCCAAGGCGCAGATGAAGCAGGCCGCCGAGGCCAAGGGCCTGGACGGCTGGCTGATCACCCTGGAGTTCCCCAGCTACTACGCGGTGATGACCTACGCCGACGACCGCGCCCTGCGCGAGGAGGTCTACGCCGCCTACTGCACCCGCGCCTCCGACCAGGGGCCGAACGCCGGGCAGAACGACAACGGCCCGCTGATGGCCGAGATTCTCGACCTGCGCCAGGAAATGGCGCGGCTGCTCGGCTTCGCCAACTACAGTGAGCTGAGCCTGACCAGCAAGATGGCCGACTCCACCGATCAGGTGCTGAGCTTCCTCCGCGACCTGGCGGTGCGCAGCAAACCCTTCGCCGAGAAGGACCTGGCCGAACTGAAAGCCTTCGCCGCCGAACAGGGCCTGAATGACCTGCAAAGCTGGGATGTCGGCTACTACAGCGAGAAGCTGCGCCAGCAGCGCTACAGCATCTCCCAGGAAGAAGTACGCACCTGGTTCCCGGTGGACAAGGTGCTCACCGGCCTGTTCGCCATCGTGCAGAAGCTCTACGGCATTCAGATTCGCGAGCTGAAAGACTTCGACACCTGGCATCCGGACGTGCGCCTGTTCGAGATCAGCGAGAACGGTCAGCACGTCGGACGCTTCTTCTTCGACCTCTACGCCCGTGCCAACAAGCGTGGCGGCGCCTGGATGGACGGCGCCCGCGACAAGCGCCGCGATGGCCAGGGCCAGCTGATCACCCCGGTGGCCAACCTGGTGTGCAACTTCACCCCACCGGTCGGCGGCAAACCGGCGCTGCTGACCCACGACGAGGTCACTACCCTGTTCCACGAGTTCGGCCATGGCCTGCATCACCTGCTGACCCGCGTCGAGCATGCCGGTGCCTCGGGCATCAACGGCGTGGCCTGGGACGCGGTCGAGCTGCCGAGCCAGTTCATGGAGAACTGGTGCTGGGAGCCGGACGGCCTGGCGCTGATCTCCGGCCACCATGAAACCGGCGAGGCGCTGCCGCAGGCCATGCTGGACAAGATGCTGGCGGCGAAGAACTTCCAGTCCGGGCTGATGATGGTGCGCCAACTGGAGTTCTCCCTGTTCGACTTCGAGCTGCATGCCACCCACGGCGACGGCCGCAGCGTGCTGGACGTGCTCGAAGGCGTACGCGCAGAGGTCTCGGTGCTGCGTCCGCCGGCCTACAACCGCTTCGCCAACGGCTTCGCGCACATCTTTGCCGGCGGCTACGCAGCCGGTTACTACAGCTACAAATGGGCCGAGGTGCTCAGCGCCGATGCCTTCTCCAAGTTCGAGGAAGAAGGCGTGTTCAACGCCGATACCGGTCGCGCCTTCCGCGAAGCCATCCTGGCCCGTGGCGGTTCGCAGGAACCCATGGTGCTGTTCGTCGACTTCCGCGGTCGTGAGCCAAGCATCGATGCCCTGCTGCGCCACCTCGGCCTGAGTCAGGAGGCAGCATGAGCGATGCGCCTGTGAACAGCACGCCGAAACGCTTTATCGCCGGCGCCGTGTGCCCGGCGTGCAGCGAGACCGACAGCATCAAGATGTGGAACGTCGAAGGCGTGCCACACCGTGAATGTGTCAAGTGCGGCTACGCCGATACCCTGGACGCCCGTGGCAACTCGGTGCCCAAGGAAATCCCCACCCGGGTCAACGTCAGCGGCCTGAAGCCCAAAGCCGCCGATCCCAACGTGCAGGCGGTGCAGTTCTTCCCCAATCCCAAGCTGAAAAAAGACAAGGACTGAGCCATGTGGCATCTGGTTTGCGGCGACAATGCGGTGGCCGGCGTCACCCGAGTGATTGGCCAGCAGGCCGCCGATGCCAGTCTGCGCGTGCTGCGTGACGACCTCGCCGTCGGCCCACTGGGCGACGTGGACAGCCCGCCGTGCAGCGCCCGCGCCGTGTTCTGGGGCGAAGTGTGGCCAGCAGCGGTAACACCGCGGCCAGACTTTTCCACAGGCCTGGCTGAGGATGCTCGCTGGCTCGCCAGCCTGGCCGAGCAGGATCGGCCCGTCACCGTCTGGCATGGCGACAGCAGCAGCGAGCAGTTGCTGCTGGCCCGCGTCGCCAGCGCGTTGCAAGGCAGCAGCGTCGAA
>NZ_DJSX01000078.1:0-67385 GCF_002439135.1 Pseudomonas sp. UBA6323
AACTTATTGATTAACAAGAAGCTTTTGAAGCACTTCATCGCTGAAGTGGCGCGCATTCTACATCCAGCAGAATGCGCGTCAAGCTTATATTTCAACTTTCTTCGGATTTTCTCGCCAAAGGCTTCCGGCGCGCTGCAACCCGCTCGCTACTACAGAGAGACGCACCAGCAATAGCGCCCCGCCTATGAGCGCGTAAGCGAGCCACTCGCCCAGATCGGCACGCACCACCCAGAGCATATGCAGCAAGGCCAGCATCAGGATGACGTAGACCAGGCGGTGCAGAGCCTTCCACCTGCGCCCCAGCTTTCTGATGCTGAAGCGGTTCGAGGTAACTGCCAGGGCCAGCAACCCAACAAAAGCCAGCGCCCCTACGATGATGTAGGGGCGCTCGGAAAGGTCGCGCAGCACCAGGTCCAGCCGGAGTCCGGCGATAAACAGTACGTACCCGGATAGATGCAGGCCGGCGTAGGCAAAGCACCACAGCCCCAACTGACGCCGCACGGCTATCCAGCCGCCCCAACGACTCAGCTGCTGCAGCGGCGTCATGGTTAGGGTGATCAGGAGAAGGATCAGGGCGCCGAGACCCAGGTTATCGACCAGCACCTTGCCCGGATCAGGTCCCAGGAGATTGAAGACGGCGCAGTACAACCAATACAGCGGTGGCACCGACGCAGCCAGGAACACGCCTACGCGCCATAACCTGTAGCGCATCAGTAGTACCTCGCCAGATCCATACCCGCGTAGAGGTCAGCAACTTCCTCATAACCGTTGAACATTCGCGTATCGATCACGTTCGGGCTGAACAAGCCGCTGGGCAGGCGCCGCTCGGTCGCCTGCGACCAGCGCGGATGGTCCACCTGCGGATTAACGTTGGCATAGAAACCATACTCGTTCGGCGCAATACGCTCCCAGGTAGTCTTGGGCGCTTCGTCTACCAAACTGATCCGCACGATGGACTTGATGCTTTTGAAACCGTACTTCCATGGCATCACTAGGCGCAGGGGTGCTCCGTTCTGATTTGGCAGAACACGCCCGTACATGCCGACGGCCATGAAGGCCAATGGATGCATGGCCTCATCCAGGCGCAAACCTTCGACATAGGGCCAATCGATCAGAGAGAACCCCGAGCGCTGTCCCGGCATGCGCTCACGATCGACCAGCGTCTCGAAGCGCACATAGCGCGCTGACGAAGTGGGTTCGACTTGCTTGAGCAAATCAGCTAGAGGGAATCCCAGCCAGGGGATGACCATGGACCAGGCTTCGACACAGCGCAGCCTGTAGATGCGCTCTTCGAATGCTTGGGGCTTGATCAAATCCTCGATGGAGTAGCGCCCCGGCTTGCTCACCTCACCATCGACCATCACCGTCCAGGGTTCGACCTGCAACTTGCCGGCATTGGCTGCCGGGTCGCCCTTCCCTGTGCCGAACTCATAGAAGTTGTTGTAGTGCGTCGCATCCCTGAACGGCGTGATGGCCTCACCTTCGGCCGTAATCGCTTGCCAGCGCGTGGCCGCCAGCTTCTCTTCGAACCAGCCAGGCGCCTTGGCGGGCCCGACATCGCTGTAGACACCTTGGACCTCGGCGCTGGCCCAACCTGGCATCGCAGCCATGGCCGCCAATGCCAGCGAGCCCTGCATTAGCTTGCGACGAGAGAGGTAAACCGATTCTGGGGTGACTTCGGACTCAAGAGCCCGAGAAGGGGGGGGAACTCGGATGAGCATGGCGACTCCGCGACTACAGTTCGAGAAACGAACTGTAGACCACGGAGCACAGGAGAAATTACAAGGTCAGGCAGATTTGCGACGGCGCAATTGCAGCAGGTACTGAATCGGACCAGAAGCCGCATAGGCCAGGAAAATCAGCAGCAGGATACGCGGCGGATCGCTGAACACCACAGCAAACACCAGCACCACGGCCAGAATCGCCACGAACGGCACACGCCCTTTCAGGTCCAGATCCTTGAAGCTGTAGTACTTGATGTTGCTGACCATCAGGCAACCTGCGGCAGCCACCAGCAGCGCCACGGCAAAAGCCATGTTCGAGCCCTTGATGCCGAAATCGCTGAATGCCCAGACCGTGCCGGCAACCACACCCGCCGCTGCCGGACTGGCAAGGCCGATGAAATAGCGCTTGTCGACACTGCCAATCTGCGTATTGAACCGGGCCAGACGCAACGCCGCACCCGCGACATAGATGAAGGCGACCATCCAGCCCACCTTGCCCATGCTGCCCAGTGCCCACTCGAAGGCGAGCAGAGCCGGCGCTACGCCAAAGGCCACCATATCGGAGAGCGAATCGTACTCGGCGCCAAACGCACTTTGCGTATTGGTCAGACGCGCGACGCGACCATCGAGGCTATCGAGCACCATGGCCACGAACACGGCGGCGGCTGCAACGTAAAAGTTACCGTTCATCGCATTGATGATGGAGTAGAAACCGGCGAACAGGTTGGCCGTGGTGAACAGGTTGGGCAGCAGGTAGATACCACGATGACGTACCTTGCGCCCTTCCTCGTCCTGCACTTCCTCTACGTGCTCGTCGATCGGCAGCAGGCTTTCCAGATTGTCGCCAGCCGGCTTTTGATCCTCGGGACCTTCACTCATGAACAGCACCTTGCAACGGGTTTGACAAATTTCGACCGGGGCAACCGAACTCAGTTCGCCTCACGATGAGCTGGCTTTATACCAGAAGCCTCGCCCCAGAACGAAAAAACGCGGCATAAAGCCGCGTTCTTTCGCACGTCGTAGACCTTAGTTCTTGGTCTTGTCGACGATCTTGTTGGCAGCGATCCACGGCATCATCGCACGCAGTTGCTCACCGATGACTTCGATACCGTGGGCAGCGTTGTTACGACGCTTGGCGGTCATCGATGGGTAGCCGGTAGCGCCTTCGCTGATGAACATCTTGGCGTATTCGCCGTCCTGAATGCGCTTCAGAGCGTTACGCATGGCCTGACGGGATTCGGCGTTGATCACTTCCGGGCCGGTCACGTACTCGCCGTATTCGGCATTGTTGGAGATCGAGTAGTTCATGTTGGCGATGCCGCCTTCGTACATGAGATCAACGATTAGCTTCAGCTCGTGCAGGCACTCGAAGTAGGCCATTTCCGGCGCGTAGCCAGCTTCGACCAGGGTTTCGAAACCGGCTTTGACCAGCTCGACGGTACCGCCGCAGAGAACGGCCTGCTCGCCGAACAGGTCGGTTTCGGTCTCGTCCTTGAAGGTGGTTTCGATGATGCCGGTGCGGCCACCGCCAACGCCCGAGGCGTAGGACAGAGCGACGTTCTTGGCGTTACCCGAAGCGTCCTGGTAAACGGCGATCAGGTCAGGGATGCCGCCGCCTTTGACGAACTCGGTACGCACGGTGTGGCCGGGGGCCTTCGGCGCGATCATGATCACGTCGAGGTCGGCACGCGGAACGACCTGGTTGTAGTGAATGGCGAAACCGTGGGAGAAGGCCAGGGTAGCGCCCTTCTTGATGTTCGGCTCGATCTCGTTCTTGTACAGCTGGCCCTGGAACTCGTCCGGGGTCAGGATCATGACCAGATCGGCAGCTGCGACGGCAGAAGCCACATCGGCAACCTTCAGGCCGTGCGCTTCAGCCTTGGCAACGGTCGCGGAGCCTTTACGCAGGCCGACGGTGACGTCCACGCCGGAATCTTTCAGGTTGCAGGCCTGAGCGTGGCCCTGCGAGCCGTAACCGATGATGGCGACTTTCTTGCCCTGGATGATGGAAAGGTCGCAATCTTTGTCGTAATAAACTTTCATGTTCTTGGCTCTTCTGAATCGAAAGGGATGGGGTGCGAGGCACCGCGACGAAGCCACCTTAAGTGATCCACCTTATTGCGTAAAATGATATATTTGCAACACAGCATGCCGATATATGAAACGCAAATGGACAGCCATTCCCTGAGGCTTTTTCTTTCCCTGGCAGACAACCTGCACTTCGGCCGAACCAGCCGCGAGCAGCATGTCAGCCCTTCCGCGCTCAGCCGCAGCATCAAGCAACTCGAGGATGAACTGGGCGCCGCTCTGTTCGTGCGCGACAACCGCTCGGTGCGCCTGACCCGCGAAGGCCAGCAGTTTCGCGAGTATGCGAGCGAGGTCATGAACGGCTGGCAGGCGATTCGCCAGACCTTCATGCAGGACCAGCTGAATCTGCATGGTGAGCTGTCGCTGTACTGCTCGGTCACGGCGAGTTACAGCTTCCTCTACGACATCCTCAGCAGCTTCCGCCAGGACTACCCGCGCATCGAAATGAAGCTGCACACTGGTGACCCGGCCACAGCCGTCGAGCGCGTGCAGCAGGGCATGGAGGATCTGGCCATCGGTGCGCGGCCGGACAACTTGCCGGCAGGCGTGGAGTTTCAGTCGATTACCCGTTCGGAACTGCGCTTTATCGGCCCGCAAGCCCCACAGCTATTGAATGAGGAACAGCTTAAGCATCCGAATGCCGAGAACTGGAAGGATGTGCCGATGATCCTCTCGGAAGAAGGTCTGGCACGGACGCGCACCGATCGCTGGTTGAAAAGCCACAACATCAAGCCGCACATCTATGCCCAGGTAAGCGGCAACGAGGCGATTGTCAGCATGGTCAGCTTGGGCTTCGGCATCGGCGTGGTGCCGCAGATCGTGCTGGACAACAGCCCGCTGGCGGCACGCATTCGTATCTATGACATCCAGCCACCCCTCACCGCCTACGATATTGGTCTTTTCGCGCTGGAAAAACGCCTCAAGGACCCGCTGATCGCCGCCTTCTGGAATCGCCAGCGCTGAATTCAGGCAATAAAAAGCCCCGCACCAGGCGGGGCTCTGCGTTACCACAGCGATCGATCAGATACTCAGTACCTTGTCGCCGCGGGCGACGCCGGTGACGCCACTGCGTACGGTTTCCAGGATCGACGCGGTGCCGATGGCCTGAATGAAACTGTCGAGCTTGTCACTGGTGCCAGTCAGCTGCACGGTGTAGACGCTGCTGGTCACATCCACGATCTGGCCGCGGAAGATGTCGGTCGTACGCTTGACCTCGGCGCGCTGGGCGCCGGTGGCCTTGATCTTCACCAGCATCAGTTCGCGCTCGATGTGGGCGCTTTCCGACAGGTTGACCAGCTTGACCACCTCGACCAGCTTGTTGAGGTTCTTGGTGATCTGCTCGATCACCTCGTCGTGGCCAACGGTGGTGAGGGTCAGGCGCGACAGCGTCGGGTCCTCGGTTGGCGCAACGGTGAGGCTCTCGATGTTGTAGTTACGCTGGGAGAACAGGCCGACCACACGGGACAGCGCACCCGG
Source organism: Pseudomonas sp. UBA6323 (assembly GCF_002439135.1). Lineage (NCBI taxonomy): Bacteria > Pseudomonadati > Pseudomonadota > Gammaproteobacteria > Pseudomonadales > Pseudomonadaceae > Pseudomonas > Pseudomonas sp. UBA6323. The sequence goes on from NZ_DJSX01000078.1 coordinate 5,289, forward strand.
TTCGTTTTCCAGCAGCAGGGAAATGATGTGTCGCATCTCAGGTCCGCTCCGTCTTGCTCAGCCACATGTCACGCATCGCACCGTCTCTGATCTGCATCGGATAGACGTGCTCGCTGGAATCCACCGCGATGTCGAGGAACACCAGGCGATTCTTCAGGGCGAAGGCTTCCTCCAGCTTGGGCTTGAGGTCCTTCAGCGAGGTGATGCGCATGCCGACATGGCCATAGGCCTCGGCCAGCTTGACGAAGTCCGGCAGCGATTCCATGTAGGAGTGCGAATAACGGCTGCTGTACTGCATGTCCTGCCACTGGCGGACCATGCCGAGCGCACCGTTGTTCAGGTTGACGATCTTCACCGGCAGGTCGTACTGCAGGCAGGTCGACAGCTCCTGGATGTTCATCTGGATGCTGCCCTCACCGGTGACGCACGCCACATCGGCATCCGGGAAGTTCAGCTTGATGCCCATCGCAGCCGGGAAACCGAAGCCCATGGTGCCCAGGCCGCCGGAGTTGATCCAGCGATTGGGTTTGTTGAAGCGGTAATACTGAGCGGCGAACATCTGGTGCTGACCAACATCGGAGGTGACGTAAGCGTCGCCCCTGGTCACGTCGCACAGGGTTTCGATCACGGTCTGCGGCTTGATGATCGAACCGTCGCCCTCGTTGTACGGGAACAGGCGACCATTGCCACGCCACTCGTCGATCTGCTTCCACCAGCTGGCGACGGTGTCCTTGTTCGGGGTTTCACCGATTTCCTTGAGAATGGCGACCATCTCGGTCAGCACGCTATCCACCGGGCCAACGATCGGGATGTCGGCCTTGATGGTCTTGGAAATCGAAGCCGGGTCGATGTCGATATGAATGATCTTGGCGTTCGGGCAGAACTTGGCCGCGCCGTTGATCACACGGTCATCGAAGCGCGCACCGACAGCCAGGATCACGTCGGCATGGTGCATGGCCAGGTTGGCGGTGTAGCTGCCGTGCATACCGAGCATGCCGACGAACTGGCGGTCGGTACCCGGGTAGCCACCAAGCCCCATCAGGGTATTGGTCACTGGCAGGTTGAGCATCTGCGCCAGCTCGGTCAGGGCCGCGGAGGCGCCGCCCATGATCACACCACCGCCGGCGTACATCACCGGACGCTTGGCGGCCAGGAGCATCTCGGCAGCTTTACGGATCTGGCCGGAGTGGCCACGTACCGCCGGGCTGTAGGAGCGCAGCTTGACCTTCTTCGGGTAGACGTATTCGAACTTCTGGGTCGGATCGCCCATATCCTTCGGGATATCGACCACGACCGGGCCTGGACGGCCGGACTCGGCGAGATAGAAGGCCTTCTTCAGCACTTCGGGGATTTCCGACGGGTGCTTGATGATGAAGCTGTGCTTCACGATCGGACGGGAAATACCGACCATGTCGGTTTCCTGGAAGGCATCGGTACCGACCATGGCGCTCGGCACCTGGCCGGAGATCACCACCATCGGAATGGAATCCATGTAGGCAGTGGCAATGCCGGTAATGGCATTGGTCGCGCCCGGGCCGGAGGTCACCAGCACCACACCGGCCTTGCCGGTGGCGCGGGCGTAGCCGTCAGCCATATGGGTCGCTGCCTGTTCATGACGCACCAGAATGTGGGTCACTTCCGGTTCTTTGAACAGGGCATCGTAAATATGCAGGAGAGCACCGCCGGGGTACCCATAGATGTGCTTAACGCCTTCGTCACGCAGGAAGCGGACGACCATTTCAGCGCCAGATAAAAGCTCCACGTTGTTCACCTCTTGAACGCCAGTGTGCCACCCGCAACGGGTAGCCCTAAGTAGGTTCTTACTGTCAGCGGACATGCACGATGGTGATCGTGGATTCAAAACATCAGCTTGACGAGTAACGGAGCAGCCCATGGTCTTGCGGGGCTGGCCCTCCCAGCGCGAGGTAACGCGTAGCGGGTGTCACGGTTCGGCGCGGGTAGCGCCTCTTTTCCCCGAGCTGAAGGACGCTTGCGGCGGACTCCACTACGGGGGAAGGCTGGATTGTTCGGGTTCGGCGAGGGCAAGTCAAGCGGCGTGTAACCTATTCTTCGACTTGGCGCTGTGACGCAGCGCAGGATGAAGATTGCCGGCTTTTGGGTATAGTAACCACAGCACTGCAGCTCTCGATAAAGGAAACAGCATGCGCCACATGATCCTCACTGGCACCCTGATGCTCGCGTTGAGCACCACCGCCATGGCCAGCCAGATTTACAAGTGGGTGGATGACAAAGGCGTGACCCACTTCGGCGCGCAACCCCCGCAAGGCCAACCGGCCACCACCATCAATACCGCGACGCCGCCACCCCGCTCGGAGCCAAGCGCACCTGCGCCCAGCGTCGAGGAACAGCTCGACCCCGAGCAGGCGGCTATCGACAAGAAGGTCAAGGAGGACGTGGCGCAGCAGGAGGCCGAGCGCAAGCAGTACTGCGACGCTGCGCGTACCAACCTGGCTCAGCTGGAGAACAATCCTCGGGTCAGGATCGAGGAAGGTGGAGAGGTGCGCAGGATCGGCGAAGATGAACGTCAGGAGCGCATCACCGAGCTGAAGAAGTCCATCGTAGACAACTGCCAGTGACGCAATTCGCGCACGCTCTCAAGGCGTGCGCGTAAGCAGGCGATCGAACTCGCCAAGCAGTTCGAGCAGCCGACGCGCAACGCCCGGCTGCTGCTGATAGACCATCTCCGCCATCGCCTGAATGCCCGATACCGAGGGCAAGGCGGCACCGCTTTCCAGCAGCACCTTCATCCGCGGCAGGAAAATCCACTGCAGCCATTGTTCGAACGTCAGCGTATCGACGCAGAAAGGCTCCACACTGGCCAGGGCCTCGGTGCTCGGCGCCTGCTCCTGCCACCATCCCCGCACACGCAGCTCGCGTTCGATCAGCAGCAGGTGCTCGGCCAATGCCTCCACACGCGCATCCATCAGAGATTGACCCGGGCACGCTCGCGGGCCTGAGCCGCGCCAGCGGAATCTCCCTGACGCTCACGCGCCTGAGCGATCAGGTCCCACAGGCTGGCTTGCAGCGCCGGACGGCCATTGGCATAGGTCAGGCCACGACGGGCGAACTGCTCGGCCTGAGCGGCATCGCCCTGGGCCAGCCGCACTTCGGCAAGACGGTAAAGCACCTGCGGCTCACGCGGCGCGATGCGCTGGGCACGTTCGAGGCTGGAGGCGGCGCCATTGAGATCGCCACCACCCTGCTGCTGTTGCGCGGTGGTCAGCAGCGCGAGAACCGGACCATCGAGTTGCTCGTCGGCCGCCAGGCCTCCGCCGCTGGGAATGCCGCTGGGCTGAGTCGGCGCCGAGGAGCCGAAATCGCCCTGACTCGGTGTCGAGGGCTGGCTGCTCACGGGCTGATCGAAGGTCAGACCGCCACTGGAGGTGATCGGCTGCGAGTCGGTTTGCAACGGCGTCGAGACCGCGCCCTGCGGCACCATCACCACCACTCCGGAATCTTCCTCGATACGCTGCGGCGTAGCTGCCGGGCCCTGGCTGGTCGGTTGGCCAGAGCCGCCCGAAGACAGCGGAGCGCCAGCATCGACCACCGGAATCGAGCCTTGCGGCACCGTACTGCAACCACTCAGGACCGCCGTTGCCAGCATCGTGGCAAGCCACTTCTTGTTCACATCCAATCCTCTTCAGGTAACACCGAGTCACTCGACTCGGCCGTTATTCCAACCAGCCCCGCACCCAGTCCATCACCGAATCGACCGGAGCCTGGATACCGCAAGCGGAGCCCGCGGCAGGTTCGCTGCCGCGAATATAAGGCATCTGCACCGCATTCGGGCAGCCCGATGCCGAGCCCAGCCCCGTCTGCCGATCGACCCAGGCCTGGGTGACGTTGTCCGGCATCGGCATGTCCAGCGGCAGCGGGTCGGCCTTGCGCATGAAACCGGTCCAGACCTGCAACGCGCCGGTTGCACCCGTCAGCGGGGTCGGACCGTTATCGTCGCGCCCCAGCCACACCACCGACAGCAGATCCTGACTGAAGCCGGCGAACCAGCTGTCGCGCGAGTCGTTACTGGTGCCGGTCTTGCCGGCCAGATTCAGCGAGCTGGGTAGTTGACTGTAAACCGAACGCCCCGTGCCTTCGCGCATGGTGCGCTGCATGGCGTTCTGCACCAGGTAGATGGCGCCCGGATCGAAGCGCTGCTGAATCTGGAACGGATAGCGCCCGAGTGGCTCGCCATCGGCGGTGAGCACGCTGCGAATACCGCGCAACGGCGTGTTGAAACCGCCATTGGCCAGGGTCTGGTACATGCCCGCTACCTCCATCGGCGTCAGTGCACCGGCGCCGAGCAGCATCGACGGATAGGCCGGCCACTTGCGCTCGACGCCCAGTCGCTCGAGAGTCTTGAGCACATTGGGTACGCCGACTTCCAGACCGAGCTTGGCGGTGGATAGGTTGTAGGACTGCGCCAGCCCCTGGTACAGGTAAATCGTGCCATGGGCCTTGCGGTCGTAGTTCTGCGGCGTCCAGACCTGGCCGTCCTGGCCCTTGATGGAGAAGGGCTCGTCCTCCAGCCAGCTGGTCAGGGTGTACTGGCTCGGGCGCTCCAGTGCCGACAGATAAATCGCCGGTTTGATCAGCGAGCCAATCGGCCGCACCGCGTCCAGTGCCCGGTTGAAACCGGCGAAACGCGGCTGGCGGCTGCCGATCATGGCCTGGATTTCACCCGTCTCGGGGTTGGTCACCACCATGCCTGCCTGCACTTCGTCCACGCCCTTGCGTCCAGCCAGGCGCTTGAGCGTCTCGGCCAACGCCTCTTCGGCCTTGAGCTGCAGGATCGGATCGAAGCTGGAGAAGATGCGCAGGCCCTCTTCGGTCAGATCCTGCTCGCGGTAATCCTCGCGCAGCTGACGCTTGACCAGATCGAGGAATGCAGGGAACGAGCTGTCGGCCATGCTGCCACGCGAGGTCACGCCCAGCGGCTTCTGCTTGGCCGCTGCCGCCTCTTCGGGGGTGATCGAGCCGTGCTCGGCGAGCAGATCGATCACCAGATTACGGCGCGTCAACGCGCGCTCGGGGTTGCGCCGCGGGTTGAAATAGGTCGGCCCCTTGACCATGCCTACCAGCAGCGCGACCTGCTCGAGTTTCAGCTCGGCAACCGGCTGACTGAAGAAGTACTGACTGGCCAGGCCGAAACCATGTACCGCGCGCTGACCATCCTGGCCGAGGAACACCTCGTTCATGTAGGCCTCGAGGATCTCGCGCTTGTCGTAGTGCAGCTCCAGCAGCACCGCCATCATCGCCTCGGTGGCTTTACGCGCCAAAGTGCGCTCGTTGGTCAGGTAGAAGTTCTTCACCAACTGCTGGGTCAGGGTGCTGCCGCCCTGTACCAGGCGTCCCGACGTGGCGTTGATCCACATTGCCCGGGCGATGCCCTTGGGCGACACGCCGAAGTGGTCGAAATAGTCGCGATCCTCGACCGCCACCAGCGCGTCGATCAGATAGGCTGGCACCTGATCCAGCTTGATCAGGATGCGATCCTCCTGGTGCGCCGGGTAAAGCCCGCCGATCAGCAGCGGCTCGAGCCGCGCCACCGCCAGGTTGCTGCCGTCGGCCTGATTCAGCCCGGCGACATAATCGCCAGAGAAGCGCACACGCACCTTCTGCGACGGCTCCGCGCCCTCGTAGAACTGGAAGCCGCGACTGTGTAACTCGATGTTATTGCCGGCCACCGATACCGCGCCCGGCCCGTTGGCGACACTCTCGCGGCGGTAGCCCAGGGCGTCCAGCTCGCGCAGGAAGTCATCCTTGGCCAGCTTCTGGCCAACGAAGAGTTCGAGCGGCCTGGCATAGACCTTCGCCGGCACCGTCCAGCGCTTGCCGGAGAATTTCTCCTGCACCACGGCATCGAGGTAAACGGCGAAACCGGCAAGGATCACCAGGCCGACAAGGCCGAGCTTGAGGCCCCAGGCGAGCCATGGGCGCATACCGGCCGAACGGGATTTTTTCTTTGAGCGGGGGGAACGTTTTCGAGTCATGGCGGGATTATACGCACTTTACAAAGGGGCCAGCAGCGCGGCCCGGATGGTTTGCAGAGCAGCTCACAGCGGCCATAATGCCCAGCTCGAACAGCGTCTAGAACAAGGATCGAACGTGAGCCAAGACCTGATTGCCGCATTGCAGAACCCGGCCCTGTATCCGCATCCTGTGGAGGGGTTTCAGGTGATTGAGACCCACATTTCCTGGGTTTTGCTCACTGGCCCCTACGCCTACAAGATCAAAAAGCCGGTCAATTTTGGCTTCCTCGATTTTACCGACCTCGACGCGCGCCGACATTTCTGCGAAGAAGAGCTGCGCCTCAACCAGCGCCTGACCGAGGATCTGTATCTGCAGGTGCTGCCCATCGGTGGCAATGAAGACGCTCCCAGCCTCGACGGCAGCACACCGCCCATCGAATACGCCCTGAAAATGCGCCAGTTTCCACAGGAGCAACTGCTCAGCGCCATCCAGGCACGCGGCGAGCTGAACGACGCCCATATCGATGCACTGGCCGAACAGATCGCCACCTTCCACCTGAACGCACCGAAGGTGCCGCAGGAACACTCGCTGGGTAGTGCAGAGGCGGTGATGGTTCCGGTGCAGCAGAACTTCGACCAGATCCGCCCCATGCTCAGCGAGCAGGCGGACCTGCTACAACTCGACGCCCTCGAAGCCTGGGCCCAGTCCAGCTACGAACGCCTGCAGCCGCTGCTGACCGCGCGCAAGGCGCAAGGCTTCATTCGTGAATGCCACGGCGATATCCATCTGGGTAATGCCGCGCAGATCGACGGCAAGGTGGTGCTGTTCGACTGCATCGAGTTCAATGAGCCCTTCCGCCTGACCGACGTCACCGCGGACATCGCCTTCCTGGCCATGGACCTCGAGGACCGCGGCCTGAAGTGCCTGGCACGCCGTTTCATCAGTGGCTGGCTGGAGCGCACCGGCGATTATGCAGCCCTGCAGCTGCTGAATTTCTACAAGGCCTACCGCGCCATGGTTCGTGGCAAGGTCGCACTGTTCCGCCTGGGTCAGGAGCAGGACTCGGTGCAGCGCGCAGTGATTCTGCGCCAGTACCGCGGCTATGCCGCACTGGCAGAGAGCTACAGCGCCATTCCGACGCCTTTTTTGGCCATCACCCATGGCGTCTCGGCAGTCGGCAAGAGCCACGTCGCCCTGCGCCTGGTGGAAGCACTGGGCACCATTCGCCTGCGTTCCGACATCGAACGCAAGCGCCTGTTCGGCGAGCAGAGCGCAGCGACCAAGGATCAGCTGAGTGCCGGCATCTACAGTGCCGACGCCAGCCAGGCGACCTATCAGCGCCTGCATCAACTGGCCCGCGAGGTCCTCCAGGCCGGCTTCCCGGTGGTGATCGACGCGACCTACCTAAAGGCCGCGCAACGCCAGGCGGCCAGCGAAGTCGCTGAAGAGACCGGCGCGCCCCTGCTGATCCTCGACTGCCATGCGCCGGAAGCGGTCATCGCGGGCTGGCTGGAGCAGCGCCAGAATGAAGGCAGGGACCCATCGGATGCGACGCTGGAGGTGATCCAGAATCAGCAGGCCAGCCGCGACCCGCTCGACGCCGACGAACAGATCCACAGCAAGCGCGTCGATACACATGACAGCGCCAGCCTGGACAGCCTGGTGGAGCGCGTTCGCCAGCGCCTGCCGGGCATCTGAGAGCCCCGCGAGCAGTCGGCTCCCTGCCGGGCAAACCCCGGCAGGGCTTCTATACTGCCGGTGAAACCATCACCGGTATCTGCCATGAGCCAGCCACGTCAGCTTGATCATCCGCTCTACCAACTCCTGCACAATGACGATGTGAAAGGTTTCAACGAGCAGAGGCCGAAGGGGGTCGAGGTGGATCTTTCCGGTGGTGACTTCCGTGGGCTCGACCTGCGCACCATGGACACCGACGCCGTCAATTTCACCGACGCCTATTTTCGCGGAGCCGATCTGCGCGGCCTGGACTTCCGTAATGCCCGGATAGAGGGCGCCAGCCTGGCTCATGCACAGATTTCCGGGGCCTATTTTCCTGTCGAGCTGACTGCGGACGAGATCCTCATGTCGGTGAATTTCGGCACCCGCCTGCGCTATCGCACCAAGTAGCGCTGAACCAACTGAAACACCAGGCAATTGGCCGCTACACTTTTCGGCAGGCGCGCCACCGTGACCCCGTCACCCGTACGCAAGGAGGCCCGATGAACGACGAACTGCAACATCTGAAGAACCTGGGCAAGACCTCGGCGCAATGGCTGCACGCCGTCGGCATACACAGCGCCAACGACCTGCGTCGCTACGGCGCTGTCGGCGCCTACCGGGCGGTCAAGGCACGCGGTTTTCGCGCTTCCAAGGTCCTGCTCTACGCCATCGAGGGAGCGCTGCTCAACGTGCACTGGAGTGAACTGCCCCCGGCACACAAGGCTGAGTTGAACGGCCAGCTGGACGCGGCCCAGGGTCACAACAAGAGCTAGCTCACAACACCAGCGCAATGTGATTTACTCGGCGAGCCGCGCAGCCTATTGTTTCAGGGACCTTCGTGCGGTCAGCCAGCCCAGCCAGTTCAAGGAATTACGGTTATGTATTTACTCGGGGAGCAACCGGCCTACGCCGATCAGTTGATCAATCGCCTGCAGAGCATCCCCACTCAGTTGCTGGAAGGGCTGCAACCCGCAGGCGAGCCGCTGCGTCTGGAGCGCGTTGACGATCTGGCTCAGGTACTGCCTGGCAACCAGCTGTTCGTCATCGAGAACGGCCTGCTGCATGCGCTGGTCGACGAGCGCCCGCTTTTCTATTTGCAGGAAGGCGATCTGGTCGGCCTGCGCCAGGGCATCGACCTGCCCTCCTGCCGCTACAGCAGCGAAGAACCCATCAGCCTGGTTCCCTACTCGCGCAGTGACGTGTTCCAGCACATCTATGCCAGCGAGCAGCGCCAGGAACAGTTCATTCAGTACCTGATCGGCCACACCGCCCTGCTTTCCGATGCGCTGGCACGTCTGAAGCAACCCGAGATTCGCCCGGCGACCGGTTTCCAGCATTTCGCTGCCGGCGAGGAGCTGATCCATCAGGGTGACGAAGCCGACCACGTGTTCATCATCATCGAAGGTCACGCCGAGGCTTACGTCGACGGCCAGAAGGTCGGCGACGTGCAGAAGGACGAGATCTTCGGTGCCATGGCCGTCTTCACCCGCGAGAAGCGCAGCGCCACGGTAGTCGCCAGCGAACCCTGTACGGTGATGGTGATTCCCAAGGAGCAATTCCTCAGCCTGATGCAAAGCAACCCGCGTATCGCGCACAGCCTGATCGAGAGCATGGCGCGGCGCATCGACCTGCTGAACAAGGAAGTCACTCAACTGCGCCTGCCAGGGCAATCCTGAGTCGCTTCTCCCGCATCAACGAACCCCGGCAAGTGCCGGGGTTTTGCATTTCTGAGCCCGGCAATATTTTTGAGAAAAGCGCTCAATGGCCGTTGACATGAAAATGAGAATAGTTATTATTACATCAGCTGGTCGCGAGATCAGCCGATAAGCTAAAGAGACCATTTCAGTCGGACTCTTCAGATTATCTCCTCATCAGGCTAATCACGGTTATTAACCCGGCTCTTGCCGGGTTTTTTTTGCCTGTCCAAACGCCCGGCAACTCCATGAGAAAAATTCTCAAAAAGGTGTTGACCATGAAATGAGAATTGTTATTATTACATCAACTGATCGCGAGATCGGCCGATAAGCTAAAGAGACCCTTTCAGTCGGACTCTTCAGATTATCTCCTCATCAGGCTAATCACGGTTATTAACCCGGCTCTTGCCGGGTTTTTTTTGCCTGGTTGAAGCGCGCGCCGCCGCTTCAGTCGTCTATCTGCGCCAGCCAGTCCGGTAGATTGAAGTGCAGGCTGATACGTGAGATCAGCCCCTGCTGTATTTCGAAGAAAGCCCCGACGCGCATCTCATATCGCTGCCCACAGGCCTCCGGCAGCCCCTCGTCGGTCGCCAGATACTCGCCGGTGACGCGGTACTCGCAGGCCGCGTGCTGCCCATGTGGCTCGGCCAGGATCGCCAGTGGTTCGAGCGTTTCGCGATAACAGTGCTGTTGCCGCTCAAGGAAGGCGGCGAAGGCGTCGCGCCCATGCTCGGCGAAGCCATGATTGGGCTCCACAATCAGCTCGTCGCTGACCAGCGACAGGCAAGCGCGGATGTCCCGATCATTGAGGGCGTTGAAATAGCGTTGCAGCAGGTCGCGGACATCTGTGGACATAGGGCTGGTTCCAGAGCGGCAAAGCGCCGAGGATACCGCGCAGCCCAAGCGCGAAAGGCGGCTAGGGTCGCAGTTTGGCGCAGTGATCCTGCACAGGTTGCGCAGCAGTGAACCAGACGTAGTCAGCCATGGACGCATCCACCTCACGGCCGACCTCGGCCAATATCAGCACACTATTGCCCGTCTGCGCCTTCAGATCGGCCAGATGCAGCGGTACGCCAAGATCCTTGCGCACGTGAAAGGCGCCGGCCAGCAACATGGCTGGTTGCGGGGCCGCCAGTAACACCTCGGCCATGCGTCGGTCGCGCTGTTGCTGTACGGCGAGCATCACCGGCAACTGGCTGTCCGGTAGCAGGCCGCAGTGCGATTCGCGGATATCGTCCAGCAGGCGCGCCTGTACGTCGGCGGCGCTGGAACGCTCGCCCTCCAGCGCCGGGCGCTGGCGATAGATCTGCATGATCTCGGCGCGGTCCAGGTTGGCCGCAAGCAAGGGGTATGGCTGCCGCAGCTGATGCAGCACCAGCGGTCCGTAAAGCGACCAGTCCCAGCCCGGCTGCCAGCCCAGGGCGTCGAATGGATCGCCAGGCGTCCGGCCCGCACGTGCCGCCACCTGAGCCAGCTCGACCTTGCCTTGCTGATCCGGATTGAGCATCTCCATCAGCACGCTCCCCTGCGGCCGCGCCCTGGCCAGCTCGCGTGACAGCCAGAGCTGCAAGGCATGATGATCGGGATTGTCGTGCTGCTCGCCGACCAATACCCGCTCGGCTCGCGCCAGGCGCTCCAGCAGTTGCTCGGGGCTGATCGACTGCCCGCTTGCCAAATCGACGATACGACCCAGATCGGCATGCTCACGCCCCATCGGGGCGAGCGGTGCCGGTGGTGGCAAGGCATCTCGGCTCTGGCAGGCAGCCAGCAGCATCAGACAGCTCAGCAGTACGACTCGCATCGAGGGCTCCAGCATTCAGCGTGCGACGATCAATGGATGACCGCGTTCGGGATGAGTCTGCACCAGGACTTCCAGACCGAACACGGCCTGCAGAGGCTCGGCACGCAATACCTCGGCAGGCGTGCCCAGCGCATGCGCCCTGCCCTCTTCCAGCAACAACAGGCGATCACAATAGCGTGCAGCCAGATTCAGGTCGTGGAGGACCACCAGCACGGCCGCACCGGATTCGGCCAGGCGGCGAACCGCCTGCAGGCAGGTATGCTGATGCAGCGGATCGAGCATCGAGGTCGGCTCGTCGAGCAGCAGAATCTGCCCCTCACCACCCGGCCACAACTGCGCCAGCACCCGCGCCAGGTGCACGCGCTGACGCTCGCCGCCAGACAGGGCCAGGTAGCTGCGACCCGTCAGGTGAGCGGCGTCGGCCGCCTGCAGCGCCTCCTTGATGATCTGCGCATCGCGCACGCGCCCGCTGTCATGCGGCAGGCGCCCCATGGCGACCACTTCCTCGACGCGGAAGGCGAAATTCAGGCTCGAACTCTGCGGCAGTACGGCCAGGCGCCGTGCCCGCTGCGGCCCGGACCAGTCATCGAGCGCACGCTGATCCAGCGTCACCTGCCCGGCACTGGCCGGCAGCTCGCCAGTCATCGCTGCCAACAGAGTGCTCTTGCCCGCACCGTTCGGCCCCAGCACGCCCAGTAGTTCGCCCGGGCGCAGCTGCAGGTCGATGCCACTGAGCACCACCTGCTGCCCGCGGCGAATTTCCAGCTGTTCGACTCGCAGCATCAGCTTCGCCCCCGCACCAGCAGATAGAGGAAGAACGGCGCGCCGATCAGCGCCGTGACGATACCGATCGGCAACTCGGCCGGCGCCAGCGCCAGACGCGCGACCAGATCGGCCAGCAGCAACAGGCTCGCCCCGGCGAGCGCGGATGCCGGCAACAATAGGCGATGATCGGGGCCGACCAGCAGACGCATCAGGTGCGGCACCACCAGACCGATGAAGCCGATCAGACCGGCGGCGGCCACCGCTGCGCCGACACCCAGCGCGGTGCAGAACACCAGTTCGCGCTTGAGTCGCTCGACATCGAAACCGAGGTGGCGTGCCTCCGACTCGCCCAGCAGCAAGGCATTCAATGCCCGTGCCCGCCGCGGCAGCCATGCCGCCACGGCCAGCGTGGCCAGCAACAGCGGCCAGAGCCGCACATAGCTGGCGCCATTGAGGCTGCCCAGGTTCCAGAACGTCAGGGTACGCAGGGTCGCATCGTCCGCCAGGTAGGTGAACAGGCCGATGGCCGCACCAGCCAGTGCAGTCAAGGCAATGCCTGCCAGCAGCATGGTCGCCACATTGGTCTGCCCGTCACGCCGGCCCAGGCGATAGACCAGCGCTGTCACCAGCAAGCCGCCAACGAAGGCGCAGACCGACAACAAATAGGGCGCGAAGGCTTCGGGTAAACCGCCGAGAGCAGCGCCACCGACGATGGCCACCGCGGCGCCCAGTGCCGCGCCGCTAGAGACACCGACCAGGCCGGGGTCGGCCAACGGGTTGCGAAACAGGCCCTGCATCGCCACACCGCACAGCGCCAGCACCATGCCAACCGCCAGGCCAAGCAAGGTGCGCGGCATGCGAATCTGCGCCAGGATCAGTTCCGCCTGCTGCACCGATGCATCCTCAGTAACCGGCAGGCCTAGCAGACGCAGCGTAGCACTCAGGGTATCCCCCAGAGGCAGGCTGACCGGCCCGAGCGCCAGCGAAAGCCACAACGCGAGCACGAGCAACAAGCCCAGTGCAATGAACAAAGGGCGCGTCGAAAAAGGTGAGGTCATGGCTCGCGTTTGGCTTCAGCAGTCAGGGGTTGGCTGGCAGGATAAAAGCCTGCGGCGAGCATCGCCAGCCCATCCGGTACGCGCGGCCCAAGGCCGCCAACCAGCAGGGTCGGGTCGAGCGCCAGCAAACGTCCCTCGCGCGCCGCGCGGGTAGCGGCCAGGGCCGGGTTCTGCTGCAGCAGGGCCTGCCTCGCGGCATCGCCTTCCAGGGCGCGATCAGCCACCACCACGACCTGAGGATCAAGCGCCAGCAGCGCTTCGCTGGACAACGCCTTATAGCCAGTGTGGCTGGCCAGGTTGCGCCCACCGGCGCGGCTGATCAGCCAGTCGGCCGCAGTATCGGTGCCACCCACCAGCGGGCTGCCACCGGCATGCCCGAGCAGCAGCAACACGCCGGGGGCGTCCTGGCTGCGCCGGGCTTGCTCGACCCATTGCCGCTGGGTCTGCAAGCGCACCTGGTAATCGGCAAAGGCGCGTTGCGCCACCGCCTCATCACCGAGCAAATGTCCCAGGCGCTGCAGGTTGGCCTGCAGACTGTCCAGTTCGGCCCGTGCCGTCAGGCGCTCGATGCGCACGCCAGCCGCCGCCAGTTGCTCCAGCACCGGCGGCGGGCCCATTTCGTCGCTGCCGAGCAGCAGATCAGGGCGCAGAGCGAGAATGCCCTCAGCCGCCAGTTGACGCTGATAACCGACGCTGGGCAGTTTGCTCAATGACGCCGGATGCCGACTGGTGGTATCGACACCCACCAGCTTGTTTTCACCGCCCAGCAACACCACCCACTCGCTCAGGGCTCCGCCGGAGCTTACCCAGCGCTGCGGCAATGGCTCGTCAGCCAGCGCCAGATTGGGAAACAGCAGAACGGCCGCCAGGCCGCCCAGAATATTCGCAAGACGCATGGTCTCGACTCCTCGAACGTAACATCGACCGGCCCCTGCGGGGGAACCGGCACGGATCAGGCCAGCACCGGCAGCGACTCGACCAGCTCGCGCCAGTCGTCACGCTCGGCCATGCCGGGCTTGCGCGCGCCGAACAGCTGGACCACCAGCTCGCCGTCTGCGTCGAAGGCCTCCAGGCTGGTGATCACGCCGTCGACACTGGGTTTGCGCACACGCCACAGCTCGACCACGCCGCAGGTCTGCAGGTGCAGGTTGAAGTCGGGGTCAAGCACGTTGAACCAACTGTCCATCCAGCGCAGGTTGTTCACCGTACCGGTGTGAATCTGGATGCAGTGGCGGTTGCCGACGAACACCATGATCGGCACTTCACGGGCAGCCGCCTGCTCCATCAGCACCGTCAGTTCGGAGGTCGCCAGCGGCTGCGCCCATTGCTCGCCCGCCAGGCGCAACGCCTGGGTGCGGGCCACCTGATGTTTTTTCAGCAGGGCGAAGAAATGGTGGGTGTCCTGCAGCGTCGCCCAACCCTCACGCAGCGCCTGAGTGTCGATATCGACATCGGCCTTGCGCGCCGGTGCGGCGGGCGGTGGCAGCAATTGCAGCTCGGCGCTCTGCTCGCCGGCGAAGCGCTCGATCAGCGGTTGCCAGGCGTCCAGCTCACTACGCTCGGTCAGGTACACCTTGTGCACGGCAACACCCTGTTGGTCGAACACCTGGATGCTGCGCTGGGTACCCTTGGCGGTCTCCTCGGCGACAGCGAACACGCTGGCCCAGCCACCGAGAAACAGACGCAGGTCGATATCGGCGGATACCACCAGGCCCATCTGCCCGGAGGCGGAAACGCTCACCTCGCGGTACAGCCCCTTGCGCTCATGCACGCAGTGCTCGTTGCGGGTCAGCACCATCACATGCCCCAGCTCGCCGAGCGCCGGCAGCAGCGCGGCCCAGTCCGGGCGAAGGCGCCGGGTATCGATGCCAAGACGGCTGGCAGTCAGTTCAGCCTCGCTGACACCCAGCTGCGCTGCTGCTTCGCGGGCGCGCAGTCGGGGTTGCTCATCACGTAGCGCTTGCCAGGCCTGGTACAGATCGGCAGTCGGTGCGGCCAGGGTGTTTGCGGTACTCATCGGGACGTTCCTCTCTCACGGGTTATCCACTCCGGCGACGACGCGAGCGCGTGCCGACACAGCAGTGCAATTTGCGAGAAAGATAATCTACCTGAGAATTATTTGCATCAGATAAATAATCTGGTTAACGTCTTGCGCCGTCGCCAACCAGGCAGTCGCAGAACTGCCAAGCATGCAATGGAGTATCACCATGCTCGTTCGCCCGCCCTACGCTCGCCGTCCCTGGCTCGCGCTGCTGTTGCTGTGCCCTTCCCTGGCTCTGGCCGATACGCCGACCGAGTTGCCAGATGTCGAAGTCACCGCTGCTGCGGCCAAACAGCCGCTGCCAACCACCACCCAGACCGATGCACAAACGCTGGAACGCCGTCAGATCCGCAGCTTCGACGACCTGTCGCGACGCGCGGAGCCTGGGGTGAACTTCAACCGCAGCAACAACAGCATCAACATCCGCGGCCTGGACCGCGATCGCGTGCTGACCACCATCGACGGCATTCGCATGCCCTGGCTGAACGACGCAGTGCGAGAAGTGAATGGCGGCCTGGACAGCATCGATTTCCAGAGCCTGTCCTCGATCGACGTGGTGCGCGGTGCCAACTCCAGCCAGGTTGGCTCCGGCGCCCTGGGTGGCGCGCTGCAGCTGCGCACGCTGAACCCGGACGACCTGCTGGGCGACAAGGACGAGTTCGCCGGCCTGATCAAGAACGACTACGACAGCGCCGATCGTAGCTGGGGGCTCAATGCCGCGCTGGCCGGTCGCTTCAACGACACTTCCTGGTTGCTCCAGGCTGGCGGACGCAAGGGTCACGAGCTCGACACCCAGGGCAACCGCGATGTGCTGGGCACCCAGCGTACCGAGGCCAACCCCAGCGATACCGATCAGCACAGCCTGCTGCTCAAGGTTCAGCAAAAGCTCGACGGCGGGCACCGCGTCGGTGTAACCGCCGAACTGTTCGAACGCACCGAGGACATGGACAGCCGCATCAACCAGGGCACCGCCAACTACCCTCGGCACTACGACACCCGCGAGAACAACGAGCGCAAACGTCTGTCCTTCGACCACCAGTACCGTTCCGAAAACACGGATGGCCTGCTGGACTGGGCCGACACCATCGTCTACTGGCAGAAACTGCGCCGCGAGGATGAGGTGGATGCGATCCGCGCCGGGACCCTGGCCGGCCCCTTTGGCCGCGACAACGAGATCGAGAAAACCCAGTACGGCGTCACCAGCAGCCTGGGCAAGCAGTTGGGCCAGCACAACCTGACCCTGGGCGCGGAGTGGAGCCGCGTCGAGGCCGAGCAGTACAGCGGCGGCTACGATGCCTGCCCCAGCGTACTGGTGCCGCCCTTCCCGCCGCGCCCGGACAGCACGCCGGCTGGCATCTACTTCTCCTGCATCAACCTGCATACCAACCAGGCCGAGATGCCGAAAACACCGGGCAATCTGTATGGCCTCTACCTGAAAGACGACATCGCCCTCAGCGACACCCTGACCCTGACACCGGGCGTGCGTTACGACCGTTACGAATACAAGCCCAAGAGCGGCACCAGCGGTTACGTGCTGGCCGGCGACAGCGTGATGCTCACCGAGAACAAGGATTCCAACTGGTCCGGCAGCCTGCTGCTGACCTGGCAGGCGCACGAGCTGGCTACCCTCTACGCGCAGTGGGCGCAGGGTTTCAAGGCACCGGACATCAACGAGCTGTACAGCACCTTCACCAACTCCGGCATGGGCTACGCGCGGGTCGGCAACCCCAACCTCAAGCCCGAGGAGAGCACCGGCTACGAGGTCGGCGCACGCCTGGGCGACAGCCGGCTGGGTGGCTCCATCAGCCTGTTCGACAACCGCTACAAGAACTTCATCGACAGTATCACGGCCAATGAAGAGGATTACGGCTTCGAGCCGGGCGAGTTCCCGACCTTCTTCGAGGTCATGGAAAACCGCGACAAGGTGCGCATCTATGGCGCAGAAGGCACCGCACACTGGCAGTTCGCGTCCTCCTGGCAGGCCTGGACCTCGGTCGCTTGGGCCGTGGGCAAGGATCGCGAGACCAAGCAGCACCTGAACTCGGTCGCCCCGCTGACCGGCACCCTCGGCCTCAGCTACACCCAGCAGCACTACGGCGCGGACCTGATGCTGACCGCCGCACGCCGCCGCGACAAGGTCGAGAACGACGGTGACTTCCAGGCCCCCGGCTACGGCGTGGTCGATCTCACCGGCTACTGGCAACCGGCAGCACTGGACGGCGTCAGGCTGCAGGCCGGCCTGTTCAACCTGTTCGACAAGAAGTACTGGAACGCCCTCAACGTGCCCAGCGCTGGCGGCCGCACCACGCCGCAACCGGTCGACTATTACAGCGAGCCAGGTCGCAGCTTCCGCGTGTCGGCATCCTGGCAGTTCTAGAAACGCTTACGCAGCTCCCGAGTTCCACTTGGCGCATGGATGCGCCCTCCTCCTTCCTGCGGGATAATCCGCACCTGTTGCGGCGCTATGCGCCACCTTCTCCCGCCGGGAGAAGGTCATCAGAGGTCGTCACCCGGCGACTTCAAGCTAACGGGAAACCGCGATGATCCGCTTGTGTGCACCTCAGGAGCTGGCCGAAGGCCAGAGCCGGGGCTTTACCATCGACCAACTTGACCTGCTCGCCGTGCGCAGGGACGGCCGGGTGCATGCCTACCTCAACCGCTGCCCACATCGCGGCATCGCCCTGGAATGGCAGAAGGATGCCTTTCTCGATGACAGCGGCAGCCTGATCCGCTGCGCCACCCACGGCGCGCTGTTTCTGATCGAAAGTGGCGAATGCGTGGCGGGGCCTTGCGAGGGGCAGGCGCTGCAACTGCTGGTGTGTCGGGAAGATGCCGAAGGTATCTGGATCGAAGATGCTGCGGCCAGGTAGCCAATCCGGGGATAGGCGAAAACTGAATTCCCGGATTGCATCCGGGCTACGTCACCATCTCGTCCACCGCGCTACCGAAACCGCGCACCCTACGTGAGGACTTCCAGCCGGCGCGTCAAGGCTATGCCCTCGGGACTGAGCTCGGCGCCATAAGCCAGCACCTCCACGCCCGCGGCCTTGGCATCGCGCAGGCCGGCGGCGTAAGCCGGATCGATCTCCTCCGCCGCGCGCACGGCGCGAATGCCCGAGAGGTTCACGCAATACAGCTGCACCGTGCGCACGCCGGCAAGTGCCAGCGCCGCCAGCTCGCGCAGATGCTTGGCGCCGCGCTGCGTCACCGCATCGGGAAAGGCAGCCACATCACTGCCATCGAAGCCCAGCGTCACGCTCTTGACCTCGACATAGACCAGCCCATTCGGGTAATCCAGGCGAAAATCGGCGCGGCTGTTTTCCACGCCGTAAGCCACCTCGCGCTTGAGCGCGGTAAAGCCGGCCAGCTCGGTGATCAGCCCGGCACGCAGCGCTTCTTCCACCAGCGTATTGGCCCGCGCAGTGTTGATGCAGGCCAGGCGCCCCTGTGGCGTTTCGCTGATTTCCCAGCTGCCCGGCAGCTTGCGCTTGGGATCGTTGCTGCGGCTGAACCACACCCGACAACCTTCGCTCATGCAATTGAGCATCGAACCGGTGTTGGCGCAGTGGATGGTCAGCAGCTCACCGCTGGCCGTCTCGATATCGGCGAGAAAACGCTTGTAGCGGCGCAGCAGACGGCCCTGTTCCAGCGGCGGATCAAAGCGCATCGGGTTGCCAGCTTTTCAGGCCGCGGGCGATACGCTCGACTGCCTGCTGCAGGCGTTCGACATTCTGCGTGTAGGCGAAACGCACATGGTGCCCGGCCTGGTAACGGCCGAAATCCAGGCCCGGGGTGAAGGCCACATGCTCGGTTTCGATGAAGTGACGGCAGAAAGCGAAGGCGTCGCCGCCAAAGGCGCTGATGTCTGCATATAGATAGAAGGCGCCTTCAGGCGTAGCGGCGATACCGAAGCCCAGCTCGCGCAGCGCCGGCAACAGATAGTCGCGGCGACGCTGAAATTCGTGGCGGCGCTCTTCGAGGATCGCCAGCGTGGCCGGTTCGAAGCAGGCCAGCGCGGCATGCTGGGCCATGCTCGGTGCGCTGATGTAGAGGTTCTGCGCCAGCTTTTCCAGCTCCGGCACGGCAGCATCGGGGGCTACCAGCCAGCCCAGGCGCCAGCCGGTCATGCCGAAATATTTGGAGAAACTATTGAGGACAAAGGCATCGTCGTCCACCTCAAGCACGCTCGGGGCATCGCAGCCGTAGGTCAGGCCGTGGTAGATCTCGTCCACCACCAAATGGCCGCCACGCTGCTTGAGGCAGGTCGACAGGGCCGCCAGCTCGTCCTTGTGCAGCAAGGTGCCGGTTGGATTGGCAGGCGAGGCCACCAGTGCGCCGACGCTGCCCGCGTCCCAGTGCCGCTCCACCAGTTGCGGGGTCAGTTGGTAACGCACGTCCGGGCCGACCGGCACCAGTTGCGCGGCGCCTTCGACCAGGCGCAGGAAGTGACGGTTGCACGGATAGCCCGGGTCGGCCAGCAACCAGTGCTTGCCCGGGTCGACCAGCAGGCTGGCGGCCAGCAGCAGCGCACCGGAGCCACCCGGCGTAACCAGAATGCGCTGCGGATCGACGTTCAGGCGGTAACGCTCGGCGTAAAAGCCGGCAATCGCCTCGCGCAGCTGCGGCAGGCCACGGGCCGCGGTGTAGCGCGTATGCCCGGCGCCCAGCGCGGCCTGACCGGCACGGATGATCGGCTCGGCGGTGGTGAAGTCCGGCTCGCCGATCTCCAGGTGAATCACATCGTGGCCGGCCGCCTGCAGCTCGTTGGCTCGCGCCAGCAAGGCCATCACATGGAAGGGTTCGATGGCGCGACTGCGCCCGCTGTAGAGCTGAGCCATGGGTCTGTCTTCACAATTGCAAGGCGCGGATTCTAGCAGGGCCGCTTGCCGCCACGGCAAGGGCGCCAAAGCGCCGCTACGCTTGCCAGCCAGGCCCATGCAGATTTCGTTCACACCCCGAACAAGGCAGAGACAACCGGGAGTAGCGCGCCCCGATTCGATCTGGTAAGTTCGCCGGCTTGCAGTCGCAGGGCCGGACAAACGCCTGGCAATGGAATAACCTGCGCGATGGATTCGAAAGAGTGAGAGGCGTCATCCATGCCCACAAAAGAAAAAGCCCAAAGCACCAGCCAGCTGATTCGTGGTTTCGAGCCTTATCAAGAGAAGAAAGGCGAGGAATACATGAGCGAGCCGATGCGCGCTCACTTCACCAGCATCCTCAATAAGTGGAAGCTGGAGCTGATGCAGGAAGTCGACCGCACCGTGCACCACATGCAGGACGAAGCGGCCAACTTCCCCGATCCGGCGGACCGCGCCAGCCAGGAAGAAGAATTCAGCCTGGAGCTGCGTGCCCGTGATCGTGAGCGCAAGCTGATCAAGAAGATCGACGAGACCCTGCAGCTGATCGAAGACGAAGACTACGGCTGGTGCGACTCCTGCGGCGTCGAGATCGGCATTCGCCGCCTCGAAGCCCGCCCGACCGCGACCCTTTGCATCGACTGCAAGACGCTGGCGGAAATCAAGGAAAAGCAGATCGGTTCCTGATCTGACGACGGGGCGCTTAGGCGCCCCGCTCTGTTTCTGGCCTTCGCTGCATGAACACAGCCTATATCGGGCGCTTCGCCCCTACGCCCAGCGGCTACCTGCATTTTGGCTCGCTGGTCGCCGCCCTCGCCTCCTATCTCGACGCCCGCGCTGTTGGCGGTCGCTGGCTGCTGCGCATGGAAGATCTCGACCCACCGCGGGAAGTGCCCGGTGCACAGGATGCGATCCTGCGCACCCTGGAATGCTACGGCTTCGAGTGGGACGGTGAGCTGATACGCCAGAGCGAGCGCCACGCCGAATACGCCGCAATGATCGCCCGCCTGTTCAGCCAGGGGCTGGCCTACGCCTGCATCTGTTCACGCAAGCAGCTCGAAGGTTACGCCGGCATCTATCCGGGCTTTTGCCGCAACGCCTGCCACCCTGATCACGACGCGGCCATCCGCCTGCGCGTGCCGGAGCTGGACTACCACTTCGTCGATCGCGTGCAGGGCGAATTTCGTCAGCATTTGGGCCGTGAAGTCGGCGACTTCGTGATCCGACGGCGTGATGGCTTGTTCGCCTATCAGCTCGCCGTGGTGCTGGACGATGCCTGGCAGGGCGTGACCGACGTGGTGCGTGGCGCCGACCTGCTCGACTCGACGCCGCGCCAGCTGTATCTGCAGGAATTGCTCGGGCTGCCGCAACCGCGCTACCTGCACGTGCCGCTGATCATCCAGCCGGATGGCCACAAGCTGGGCAAGAGCTACCGTTCGCCGCCGCTCCCCGCCGATCAGGCCGGGCCTCTGCTGCTGCGGGCGCTGCGGGCGCTGGGCCAGCAACCGCTCGCCGAGCTGCAAGGCGCAGCGCCTGCCGAGCTGCTCGCCTGGGGTATCGCCAACTGGGACGCCACGCGCATTCCCCGCAGCCGCACCCTGGCTGAAGCGCAATTGAAATAGGCGTAGCCCGGATGCAATCCGGGAACGAGGGTGCAGACATCTGTGGATTTCATTCGGGCTGCGCGCTAGATACGCAGGCTTCAAGTTTGTGGCTTGAAGCGCGCGGCTTCCTTTACCATCGCGACATCTTTCGACGAGATGTCACATGTATATCTACCGACTGGTTCTGATCCTGGTAGTGGGGATCTACCTGTTCTCACCGGCCATCATGGATTGGTGGATCGACCCCAATGGCGCCTGGTACCGGCCTTATCTGCTGTGGCTGATCCTGATCGTCGTCACCTTCATTCTTCAGAGCCAACGCGATGCTGACGAGCTTTAGCCTGAGCGAACTGATCCTGATCAGCGCCGGCTATCTGCTGATGCTGTTCGGGGTCGCCTGGGTCAGTGAAAAGGGCCTTATCCCCCGCTGGATCATCCGCCACCCGCTGACCTACACCCTGTCGCTGGGCGTGTACGCCAGCGCCTGGGCCTTCTACGGCACGGTCGGCCTGGCCTACCAGTACGGTTACGGCTTTCTCGCCAGCTACCTCGGGGTTTCCGGCGCCTTCCTGCTGGCACCGGTGCTGCTCTATCCGATCCTGCGCATCACCCGCACCTACCAGCTGTCATCGTTGGCCGATCTGTTCGCCTTCCGCTTTCGCAGCACCTGGGCCGGCGCCCTGACCACCTTATTCATGCTGATTGGCGTGCTGCCGCTGCTGGCCCTGCAGATCCAGGCGGTGGCCGACTCCATCGGCATCCTCAGCCGCGAGCCGCTGCAGGAAAAAGTGGCGCTGAGCTACTGCGGGCTGATCATCCTGTTCACCATCCTGTTCGGCGCGCGCCATATCGCCACGCGCGAGAAGCACGAGGGCCTGGTGTTCGCCATCGCCTTCGAGTCGCTGGTCAAGCTGGTCGCCCTCGGCGTGATCGGCTGGTACGCGCTGTATCAGGTGTTCGGCGGCCCGCGTGAGCTGGAACTTTGGCTGGTGCAAAACCAGGCGGCACTGGCCACGCTGCATACGCCGCTGCAGGAAGGTCCGTGGCGCACCCTGCTGCTGGTGTTCTTCGCCTCGGCCATCGTCATGCCGCACATGTACCACATGACCTTCACCGAGAACCTCAACCCGCGCGCCATGGTCAGCGCCAGCTGGGGCCTGCCACTGTTCCTGCTGCTGATGAGCTTGGCCGTGCCATTGATTCTCTGGGCCGGCCTCAAGCTCGGGGCGACCACCAACCCCGAGTACTTCACCCTGGGCTTGGGTATCGCGGTCAACAGCGAAACCCTGGCCCTGCTCGCCTATGTCGGCGGTCTGTCGGCATCCAGCGGCCTGATCATCGTCTCGACCCTGGCGCTGTCCGGCATGGCGCTGAACCACCTGGTGCTGCCGCTCTACCAACCGCCAGCCGAAGGCAACATCTACCGCTGGCTGAAGTGGACGCGGCGAGCGCTGATCGTGGCCATCATCATGGCCGGCTACGGCTTCTACCTGCTGCTCGGCGCCCAGCAAGATCTGGCCAACCTGGGCATCGTCGCCTTCGTCGCCACCTTGCAGTTCCTGCCCGGCGTACTGTCGGTGCTGTATTGGCAGACGGCCAATCGCCGCGGTTTCCTCGCCGGCCTGCTGGCGGGCATCAGCGTCTGGGCACTGACCATGCTGCTGCCGCTGCTGGGCAATCTGGAAGGCTTCTACCTGCCCCTGTTCAACGTCATCTATGTGCTCGATGACGCCAGCTGGCACTTGGCGGCCATCGCCTCACTGGCGGCCAACGTCCTAATGTTCACCCTGGTCTCGCTGTTCACCGAGGCCAGCCCCGAGGAAAAGAGCGCCGCCGAGGCCTGCGCCGTGGACAACGTGCGCCGCCCGCAGCGGCGCGAGCTGGTCGCCGTGTCGCCGCAGGACTTTGCCGCACAACTGGCCAAGCCGCTCGGCGCCAAGACCGCGCAGCGCGAAGTGGAACAGGCCCTGCGCGACCTGCACCTGCCCTTCGACGAGAGCCGCCCTTATGCCCTGCGCCGCCTGCGCGACCGTATCGAGGCCAACCTGTCCGGCCTGATGGGGCCGAGCGTGGCGCAGGACATCGTCGAAACCTTCCTTCCCTACAAGTCCGGCGCCGAAGGCTATGTCACCGAGGACATCCACTTCATCGAAAGCCGCCTGGAGGATTACCAGTCGCGCCTCACCGGCCTGGCCGCCGAGCTCGACGCCCTGCGTCGCTATCACCGCCAGACACTGCAGGAACTGCCCATGGGCGTGTGCTCGCTGGCCAAGGACCAGGAAATCCTGATGTGGAACCGGGCCATGGAAGAACTCACCGACATCCCCGCGCAACGCATCGTCGGTTCGCGCCTGAGCACCCTGGCCGAACCCTGGCAGAGCCTGCTGCAGGACTTCATCGAACGCCCCGACCAGCACCTGCACAAACAGCATCTGGCGCTCGACGGGCAGATTCGCTGGCTGAACCTGCACAAGGCAGCCATCGACGAACCACTGGCGCCCGGTAACAGTGGCCTGGTGCTGCTGGTCGAGGATCAGACCGAAACCCAGATGCTCGAAGATAAGCTGGTGCACTCCGAGCGCCTGGCCAGCATCGGCCGTCTCGCCGCCGGGGTCGCCCACGAGATCGGCAACCCGATCACTGGTATCGCCTGCCTGGCGCAGAACCTGCGCGAAGAACGCGAAAACGATGGCGAACTGACCGAAATCAGCGGGCAGATCCTGGAGCAGACTAAGCGTGTATCACGCATCGTCCAGTCGCTGATGAGCTTCGCCCACTCCGGCAGCCACCAGCGCAGCGACGAACCCGTGTGCCTGGCCGACGTGGCGCAGGACGCCATTGGCCTGCTGTCGCTGAACAAACGCAACTTCGATATCCAGTTCTACAACCTGTGCGATCCGCAGCACTGGGCCTGCGGCGACCCGCAGCGCCTGGCCCAGGTGCTGATCAACCTGCTGTCCAACGCGCGTGACGCCTCGCCACCCGGCGGCGCCATTCGCGTGCGCAGCGAGGCCAGCGAGCATACCGTCGACCTGATCGTCGAGGACGAAGGCAGCGGCATTCCCAAGGCGATCATCGACCAGCTGTTCGAACCCTTCTTCACCACCAAGGACCCCGGCGAGGGGACAGGCCTGGGCCTCGCGCTGGTCTATTCGATCGTGGAAGAGCATTATGGACAAATAACAATCGACAGCCCGGCCGACCCCGAGCGCCAACTGGGCACTCGCTTTCGGGTCACCCTGCCCAGGCGTGTCGAGGCGACGTCCGTAGCGATGTAAACAGCGATATAGGGTGCCAACGGCACCACCGTGACCGTCGAGAGATCGAATTAATGCCACATATTCTTATCGTCGAAGACGAAACCATTATCCGCTCTGCCTTGCGCCGCCTGCTCGAACGCAATCAGTACCAAGTCAGCGAAGCCGGCTCGGTACAGGAAGCCCAGGAGCGCTACAGCATTCCCACCTTTGACCTGATCGTCAGCGACCTGCGCCTGCCTGGCGCGCCGGGCACCGAACTGATCAAGCTGGCCGAAGGCACTCCGGTGCTGATCATGACCAGCTACGCCAGCCTGCGCTCGGCGGTGGACTCGATGAAAATGGGCGCGGTCGATTACATCGCCAAGCCCTTCGACCACGACGAGATGCTGCAGGCGGTCGCCCGCATCCTGCGCGACCGTCAGCAAGCCAGCAATGCCCCAGCGCCAGCCGCCAACAGCGCGCGCAGCGGCAATGCCGAGAAGACAGCGGACAACGCCAACGGCGAGATCGGCATTATCGGTTCCTGCGCCGCCATGCAGGAGCTCTACAGCAAGATTCGCAAGGTCGCCCCCACCGATTCCAACGTACTGGTGCAGGGCGAGTCCGGCACCGGCAAGGAGCTGGTCGCGCGCGCCCTGCACAACCTCTCCCGACGCGCCAAAGCGCCGTTGATTTCGGTGAACTGCGCCGCCATTCCGGAAACGCTGATCGAGTCCGAACTGTTCGGCCACGAGAAAGGCGCCTTCACCGGTGCCAGCGCCGGGCGTGCCGGCCTGGTGGAAGCGGCCGACGGCGGCACGCTGTTCCTCGACGAAATCGGCGAACTGCCGCTGGAAGCTCAGGCGCGACTGCTGCGTGTACTGCAGGAAGGCGAAATTCGCCGGGTCGGCTCGGTGCAATCGCAGAAGGTGGATGTGCGCCTGATCGCCGCCACCCACCGCGACCTGAAGACGCTGGCCAAGACCGGTCAGTTCCGCGAAGACCTTTATTACCGCCTGCACGTCATCGCCCTCAAGCTACCGGCGCTGCGCGAGCGCGGCAGCGACGTGATCGAGATCGCTCAGGCCTTTCTGGTCCGCCAGTACACGCGTATGGGCCGCGAACCGCTGCGTTTCGCCCATGATGCCGAGCAGGCGATCCGTCATTACTCCTGGCCAGGTAACGTGCGCGAACTGGAAAACGCCATCGAGCGCGCGGTGATTCTCTGCGAGGGCGCGGAAATTTCCGCCGATCTGCTGGGCATCGATATCGAGCTGGACGATCTGGATGACGAGGATTTCGGCCTGCCAGCGGCCGCCGGGCAGAGCGCTGGCAACAGTCACGAGCCTACCGAAGATCTGTCGCTGGAAGACTATTTCCAGCACTTCGTCCTCGAGCACCAGGACCACATGACCGAAACCGAGCTGGCTCGCAAACTGGGTATCAGCCGCAAATGCCTGTGGGAACGTCGTCAGCGCCTGGGCATTCCGCGACGCAAATCCGGCGTGAGCACCGGCCCTTGACATCACGGCACGGTGACAACCTGCCCACACATGGGTTCCACAGGTTGTTACCGTTTCAATATCTCGTAACAAAGGCCGGGGATAACGGTAACGAAAACCCGGCTTTTTTCTACCCCACCGAACTCCAAGATTGCCGCAAGCCTTTGATTTACAAGGAATCATAAAAACTGGCACGGCATCTGCTTTATCTCTGGCACAACAACAATAACAAGCAATGCCCTACACAATAAGAACAAGACGTAACGACTCCAGAACAACAAGAACAACAAGGTACGGAGGCGCAGCTAACTGATTCTTTTGGAGAGGAGTTGCCGCACGGGGTTCGCCCCAGCGACCAGGCTGAGAACAATAAAACTGCCCTAAGGCAGCGCCGGAACTGGTTGATAATGGCAGCATCAGCGTCCAAAGAAATCCGTTTGCTATTGGCTCCCCCTTCTAGGGAGCACCCGGTAAGCCACGGCGAGCCGGGAAGGGCCGAACAACAAAAACAACAGGCCCTCAATAACAATAAAAACAGAGCACGCACCAACTTGGGGGGGAGCTTCGGCTCCCCCAGTAGCTTCCGGTCCCAGAATCCCCGCCTGCCGCCCCTCTACACACCTTCTCCCTACACGATGCTAGAATCCGCAGCAATCATGCGGTCATCATTCCGTATGCCGTCGAAACAGGTTGCCGAAGCAGGCGCCAGCGTAGCCTTCAGGGCTCGAGAGCGAACCCATGGCTGCTGCCCTCAACGCCGCGATGCCCTCTAGGCAGCACCTCGACAGCATATGGAGCAGACCGGCCACTACTCCAAACAGTGCATCCCATGCTGAAAAAGCTGTTCAAGTCTTTCAACTCACCTCTGCGCCGTGCCCCACGCCCACGCAGCACTCCCGAAGTGCTGAGCAGTCGCCAGCATCCGCTCAATCGCAACGAGATCAGCCGTCACGCCATCAGCGTGGTCGAACGCCTGCAGAAGGCCGGCTACCAGGCCTATCTGGTCGGCGGCTGCGTACGCGACTTGCTGCTGGACATTGACCCCAAGGATTTCGATGTGGCCACCAGCGCCACGCCCGAGCAGGTACGGGCCGAGTTCCGTAACGCACGGGTGATCGGCCGCCGTTTCAAGCTGGCTCATGTGCACTTCGGCCGTGAGATCATCGAAGTGGCGACCTTCCGCGCCAACCACCCGCAAGGCGAGGAAGAGGAAAACAGCAACCAGGCCGCCCGCCACGAGAGCGGCCGCATCCTGCGCGACAACGTCTACGGCACCCTGGAAGACGACGCCCAGCGCCGCGACTTCACCATCAACGCGCTGTACTACGACCCGACCCAGGAACACATCCTCGACTACGCCCGAGGCATGCACGACGTGCGCAACCACCTGGTACGCCTGATCGGCGACCCGGAGCAGCGTTACCTGGAAGATCCGGTACGCATGCTGCGTGCGGTGCGCTTCGCCGCCAAGCTGGATTTCGAGATCGAGAAACACAGCGCCGCACCGATTCGCCGCCTGGCACCTATGCTGCGCGACATTCCCTCGGCGCGCCTGTTCGATGAAGTGCTCAAGCTGTTCCTCGCCGGTTACGCCGAGTACACCTTCGACCTGCTGCTCGAACATGACCTGTTCGCCCAACTGTTCCCGGCCAGCGGCGAGGCGCTCAAGCGCAATCCCGAGTACACCGAGAAGCTGATCCGCCAGGCCCTGATCAACACCGACGACCGCATCCACGACGGCAAGTCTGTGACGCCGGCGTTCCTCTTCGCCGCCCTGCTCTGGCCTGCGCTGCCGGCGCGCGTACTGCAGCTGCAGAGCAAGGGCATGCCGCCGATTCCGGCGATGCAGGAAGCCGCCCACGAGCTGATCGCCGAGCAATGCCAGCGCATCGCCGTACCCAAGCGCTTCACCATTCCGATTCGCGAGATCTGGGACATGCAGGAGCGCCTGCCGCGACGCAGCGGCAAACGTGCCGACCTGTTGTTGGAGAACCCGCGCTTTCGCGCCGGCTACGACTTCCTCCTGCTGCGCGAACTGGCAGGCGAGGACACCGGTGGTCTGGGCGAGTGGTGGACGGACTATCAGGACGCCGCCGACAGCGAGCGCCGGCAGATGATTCGCGACCTCGCCGGCAAGGGCGAGAGCACCGGCAATGCGCCGCGCAAACGTCGCCGCAACAACAATCGCCGCAAACGCAGCGAAAGCGGCGGCGAATGATGGAGCGGGTCTACATCGGCCTGGGCAGCAACCTGGCCGAACCCCTGCAGCAACTGCGCGCGGCCCTGAACGCTATCGCGCAATTGCCGCACAGCCGCTTGCAGGCACAATCCTCGTTCTACATCAGTGATCCGCTCGGTCCGGCAGACCAGCCGCGCTACGTCAACGCCGTGGCAGCGCTGGATACCGAGCTGGAGCCCTGGCAACTGCTCGAAGCCCTGCAGCGCATCGAGCAGGAGCAGGGCCGCGTGCGCAAGGCCGAGCGCTGGGGCCCGCGCACACTGGATCTGGATATCCTGCTGTTCGGTGAGCGCCTGCTCGACGACGAGCGCCTGACCGTGCCGCACTACCACATGCACGCCCGCCCCTTCGTGCTCTATCCGCTGGCCGAGCTGGCTGCCGAGCTGCAGTTGCCGGACGGCCGCAGCCTCAATGCCCTGCTGCAAGCCTGCCCCTTCAGTGGCCTGGAACGCCTGCCGCAGTAACCACCGATGGCTGTGTCAGCCTTCGCCCGAGCCATCGGTTACCCTCGCCTGCTACCCGCCGCAAGGCCGCACCAGCTCTAGCGCGGCCTTCTGCCGTCGGCATTGGCGGTAACGCCAGTAACAGGACGGTAACACCCGCAATTGACTTCGCGCCCCCCCATCAGGACTATAGGCGTCCCGTTGCCCAGCGACGGGCGCACCTTTGATGCCAATCCAGGCCGGATTGCAGCCAGATAGAAGCGGTATACCGAGCCTGAGCGAGGACCTTTGAAATGCCTGACGTTACCCTGACCACCCTGCAAAGCCTGAAGCAGAACGGCGAGAAGATCGCCATGCTGACCGCTTATGACGCCACTTTCGCCCAGGCCTGCTGTCAGGCCGGCGCTGAAGTGCTGCTGGTCGGCGACTCCCTGGGCATGGTGTTGCAGGGCCACGACAGCACCCTGCCGGTCACCGTCGACGAGATGGCCTATCACACCGCCAGCGTCAAACGCGGTAACAGCGGCGCGTTGATCATCGCCGACCTGCCGTTCATGGCCTACGCCACCAGCGAACAGACCCTGCTCAACAGCGCCAGGCTGATGCAGGCCGGCGCTCACGTGGTCAAGCTCGAAGGCGCCGGCTGGCTGGCCGAACCGATCCGCCTGCTGGCCGAGCGGGGCGTACCGGTGTGTGCGCACCTCGGGCTCACTCCACAGGCGGTGAACATCCTTGGGGGCTACAAGGTTCAGGGCCGCCAGGAAGCCCAGGCGCGCCAGATGCGCGCCGACGCCATGGCCCTGGAACAGGCCGGTGCCGCCATGCTGCTGCTCGAATGCGTTCCCAGCGAGCTGGCGACCGAGATCGCTCAGGCGGTGAAGATTCCGGTTATCGGCATTGGCGCCGGCCCTGGCACCGACGGCCAGGTACTGGTCCTGCACGACATGCTCGGCCTGTCGCTCTCGGGCCGCGTAGCCAAGTTCGTGCGTAACTTCATGGAAGGTCAGAGCAGCATTCAGGAGGCGCTGAGCGCCTACGTCAAGGCCGTGAAAGACGGCAGCTTCCCGGCAGCCGAACACGGTTTCTCCGCATGAACACGGTCAAGACCCTGCGCGAGCTGCGCGCTGCCGTGGCCCAGGCTCGGGCCGAGGGCAAGCAGATCGGCTTCGTGCCGACCATGGGCAACCTGCACGCCGGCCACGTGTCGCTGGTGCAGATCGCCGCCCAGCGCGCCGATTTCGTGGTCGCCAGCATCTTCGTCAACCCTCTGCAGTTCGGCGCTGGCGAGGATCTGGACAAGTACCCGCGCACGCTTGCCGCCGATCAGGAAAAGCTGCTGGCCGCCGGCTGCCATCTGCTGTTTCACCCCGATGTCGCCGAGATCTACCCGCACGGCATGGGCGACCAGGCTCGCGTCAGCGTTCCGGGCGTTTCCGAGGGGCTCTGTGGTGCCAGCCGTCCGGGGCATTTCGAGGGTGTGGCGACCGTGGTGACCAAGCTGTTCAATATGGTCCAGCCCGATCTGGCCGTGTTCGGCGAGAAGGACTACCAGCAACTGGCGGTGATCCGCGCGCTGGTGCAGGATCTGAACATGCCGATCCAGGTCATCGGCGCACCGACCCAGCGCGCCGAAGACGGCCTGGCCCTGTCCTCGCGCAACGGCTACCTCAGCGCCGGGCAACGCAGCGCCGCGCCAGCGCTGTATCGAGGCCTGCAAGCGATCGCCGATGAACTGCGCCGTGGCGCCCGTGACTACACGCGGCTCATCGATGCAGCTCAGGAGCAACAACGCGCAGCGGGCTTCGTTCCCGATTACCTGGAGATCCGCAACGCGGTGACGCTGCGTCCGGCACAGATCGACGATCGCCATCTGGTGATTCTCACCGCGGCACAGCTGGGCGGCACCCGCCTGATCGACAATCTTGTGGTTGAACTGCCGGGTCAGTAGCTGCCTCCAAAGGCAGACGGTTTACACTCATGGAGGCCCGGTTCGATCCGGGCCGTTGCTTTTGCGGATCAGGAGCTCCGATGGCCTACTACCAGCAGCCTCAAGACGTTACCACCCTGCCGGCCTGGCAGGCCCTGCAGCAGCACCGCGCGGAAATGGCCGGTTTCAGCATGCGCGATGCCTTCGCCGCGGACGCACGGCGCTTCCAGCGCTTTTCCCTCGATAGCTGTGGGTTACTCCTGGATTACTCGAAGAATTTGATCGACGAGCACGGCCTCGAGCTGCTGATTCAACTGGCCGATCAGGCCGGTCTGAACGAGGCCATTGCGGCCCTGTACAACGGTGAGCATGTCAATGCTTCAGAGGGTCGCGCTGCGCTGCATACCGCTCTGCGCAGCCCAATCGGCCGGCGCCTAGTGGTTGATGGCAATGACATCATCCCCGAGGTACACCGCGTCCTGAACCAGGTCACCGAGCTGGTCAGCCGCATTCACAGCGGTCTGTGGCGTGGCTACAGCGAGAAGCCGATCAAGGAAGTGGTGAACATCGGCATCGGCGGCTCCTTCCTCGGCCCGCAGCTGGTCTCCGAGGCGTTGCGCCCATTCACCCAACGCGGCGTGCGCTGCCATTACCTGGCCAATATCGATGGCAGCGAATTCCGTGAGCTGACCGCCCGCCTCGATCCGGAGACCACACTGTTCATCGTCTCCAGCAAGTCTTTCGGCACCCTGGAAACGCTGAAGAACACCCTGGCCGCACGCGACTGGTACCTGGCCATGGGCGGCCCGGAAGAGCAACTGCACCGCCACTTCATCGCCGTGACCAGCAACCGCAAGGCCGCCATCGAGTTCGGGATCGGCGAAGAAAATATCTTCCCCATGTGGGATTGGGTCGGTGGGCGCTATTCATTGTGGTCGGCCATCGGTCTGCCCATTGCCCTGGCCATCGGCGTGTCCAACTTCAAGGAACTGCTGGCCGGCGCCTATGCCATGGACCAGCACTTCACCCAGGCGCCACTGGCCGAGAACATGCCGGTGCTGATGGCCCTGCTGGGCATCTGGTACACCAATTTTTGGGGCGCTCAGAGCCACGCCATTCTGCCCTACGACCACTATCTTCGTAACTTCACCAAGCACCTGCAGCAGCTGGACATGGAGTCCAACGGCAAGAGCGTGCGCCAGGACGGCACGCCGCTGGACATCGCCACAGGGCCGATCATCTGGGGCGGCGTCGGCTGCAACGGTCAGCACGCCTACCACCAGCTGCTGCACCAGGGCCGCCTGCTGGTGCCGGCGGACTTCATCGTCCCGGTCAACAGTTACAACCCGCTCTCCGATCACCATCAGTGGTTGTTCGCCAACTGCCTGTCACAGGCCCAGGCGCTGATGCAGGGCAAGACCCGCGAAGAGGCCGAAGCCGAACTGCGTGCCAAGGGCATGAATGAGGACGACGTGCAACGCCTGGCGCCGCACAAGGTGATCCCAGGCAACCGGCCGAGCAACATCCTGGTGATGAACCGCATCGCCCCATTCAACCTCGGCGCGCTGGTAGCGTTGTACGAGCACAAGGTGTTCGTACAGAGTGCCATCTGGGGTATCAACGCCTTCGACCAGTGGGGCGTCGAGCTGGGCAAGGAGATGGGCAAGGAGGTCTACCAGCGCCTGACCGGCGCCAGCGACGAGACGGCCAGCGATGCGTCCACCCAGGGACTGATCGAGCACTTCCGCTCCCAGCATCGCGGTTGATCGTTCAGCTGCGGGCGCATCCGTGCGCCTAGCGGCAAAAGCGCTGACGATACTCCCCGGGCGTCGCCCCCAGCGCCCGGGAAAATGCCTGCCTAAGGTTGTACTCGTTGCCGAAGCCGCTGCTCTGCGCCACGCGCTTGAGCGACGCCTGGCCTGCCTCCAGCAACTGGCATGCACACTCCAGACGCAGGTGCAGCAGCAGCCGAGCCGGCGTCACTCCAAGTTCGGCCAGGCAATGACGATGCAGCGTACGCGGCGACATGCTCATGCAGGCCGCCATGCTCTCGACGTCCCAGGGGGTAGCCAGTGACTTGCGCAGCTCCGTCAGCAAGCGTTGCATCACGCCATCAGCAGGCGCCTGCTGGGCCAGCAACTCAGCGCTGAACTGGCGCTGCCCGCCGGGCCGTCTCAGGTACATCACCAGCCCCTTGGCCACTTGAAGCGAAACGTCACGCCCGTGGTCTTCCTCCACCAGACTCAGACAAAGGTCCATACCCGCAGTCACCCCAGCCGAGCTGTAGATGGCCCCGTCATGGACGAACAGACTGTCATGCAAGACCTCCACGTCTGGGTATAACCGCTGCAACAGCTCGGCATAGCGCCAATGGGTAACCATCTTGCGCCCCGTCATCAGACCGCTCTGCGCCAGCAGAAATGCGCCTGTGCACACCGAGGCACAGCGCGTCGCCTGTGACCCGGCTCGCATCAGCCACCGAGCGACATGCCCCTGCTGCAAGGCGCGTTGAACACCGTACCCGCCGGCAACCAGCAACGTGCTGTCGGTCACCTCCTGCGGCTCGGGCAACGGCTGGGTCTCTATCGACAGCCCGCTACTGGAGGCGACCAGACCGCCCTGCGGCGAGATCGCCTCTAACCGATAGGCCGGCCGCCTCTCTACCGGCAAGTGTTCATCCACAGCGGCAAATACGTCCGCCGGCCCGGTGGCATCGAGCAACTGAAACTCGGGAAATACCAGCAGCAGAACTCTGTGCGGCATCGTATCCCCTCCCGTAACCGATGGCAGGTTTTCACTCATTTATGACATATGTGCCGGGCACGCACACGCCAGACTGATCTCATTTCCCAAACAGAGGAATGACGTCATGTACAGAAGATGGCCACTGGCAGGCTTGCTGGGCTTGCTCTATTTCGCCGGTTACGTGAGCGCCACTGAAGCACGACTGCCCACCTACCAGCCGCGCTTTGAGCGCGAGCAGCCGGTGGTGGTCGTGATCGCACAGAACCAGATGACGGAGCTGACAGACTTTGTGGTGCCCCTCGGTGTTCTACGTCGATCCGGCGCGGCCAGGGTGCTGGCGGTGGCCACCGATCCGGGCGAGGTGCAATTGATGCCGGCACTCAGTGTGCGCGCCGAAGCCAGCATCACCGAGTTTCAGCGCAACTTCCCCCAAGGCGCCGATTACCTGATCGTGCCTGCCGTACATGATAGCCAGGAGCCCCGTTTGCTGGACTTCATCAGACAGCAAGCGGCGCTGGGCGCGAGCGTTATCGGCATCTGCGACGGTGTGCTGCCGCTGGCTCATGCCGGCCTGCTGCACGGACGCCGCGCCACAGGGCATTGGTACTCGCGTGACCAGCGCCTGGGCGACTTTCCGGACACCCTATGGCAGGAAAATCAGCGCTATGTGGTAGACGGCCAACTGATGACTACCGCTGGAGTCAGCGCAGCCCTGCCAGCCTCACTCGCGCTGGTCGAAGCCATTGCCGGCACGGCCAAAGCGCGCGCACTGGGCCGGGAGCTCGGGGTCGACGACTGGTCTACCCGCCATGACAGCGAGGCGTTCACCCTTGGCAGCCAGGGCTACCTGACGGCAGCGGGCAACTATATCGCGCGCTGGAAGCACGAAACCTTCGCCGTCACCCTGTTGCCCGGGATAGATGAAGTCAGCCTGGCACTGCGTGTGGATGCCTGGGCGCGCACCTTCCGCACCCAGGTGCTGGGCGTGGCCCGGCAGCCGGTATTCAGCGCCAGCGGGCTGGAGTTAATACCGCAGCGAAGCGACTCTAGCGAATTGCCAGAGTTGCCGGGCGGCGCTACGAGCACCGCGCAGACGCTCGATCAAGCACTCGCAGCAATCGCCAGTCGTTATGGTGCAGCGACCCAACGTCTGGTCGCCGCACAGCTTGAGTATGAGCAGAACGAACAGGCCCGGCAGCATGTCGAAATGTTTAAGCCTTGAACCAGGCGCCTGCCTGGGTGCACCCTTGTGACCGTCGCGGACAAACAATTACAAGGACCCCGCCATGTTCGAGATCACTCGCCATCCCGTGCAAGATGCCGTGCGCCAGCGCGCACACCTGGATAACGACGCCTACCTGCGTCTGTACCAGCAGTCCGTCGAGCAGCCCGATACCTTCTGGGCCGAGCAGGCCAAGGCTTTCCTCGACTGGTTCAAGCCCTGGGATCAAGTGCACGCCAGTGACCTGAAGCAGGGCCACGCCGAATGGTTCAAGGGCGGCCAACTCAACGTCGCCTACAACTGCATCGATCGCCATCTGGAACAACGCGGCGAACAGATCGCGATCATCTGGGAAGGCGACAACCCGGCCGAGTCGGCCCACATCACCTATAACAAGCTGCACCATAACGTCAGCCGCCTGGCCAACGTGCTGAAAAACCGTGGGGTGAAGAAAGGCGACCGGGTGTGCATCTACATGCCGATGGTCCCCGAGGCGGCCTACGCCATGCTCGCCTGCGCACGCATCGGCGCCGTGCATTCGGTGGTATTCGGCGGCTTCTCCCCCGATGCCTTGCGCGACCGCATTCTCGATGCCGACTGCCGCACCGTGATCACCGCCGATGAGGGTGTGCGCGGCGGCAAGTACATCCCGCTGAAAGCGAACGTCGACAAGGCCCTGCAAAGCTGCCCGGAGGTTTCTACCGTGGTGGTGGTCGAGCGCACCCAGGGTGACGTGGCCTGGGTGGAAGGCCGAGACATCTGGTACCACCAGGCGCTCAAGGAAGTCGATGCCGACTGCCCGGCCGAGCCGATGGACGCCGAAGATCCGCTGTTCATCCTCTATACCTCGGGCTCGACCGGCAAACCCAAGGGCGTGCTGCACACCACTGGCGGTTACCTGCTCGGCGCGGCGATGACCCACAAGTACGTGTTCGACTACCACGAGGGCGACATCTACTGGTGCACCGCCGATGTCGGCTGGGTTACCGGGCACAGCTACATCGTCTACGGCCCGCTGGCCAATGCCGCGACCACCCTGATGTTCGAGGGTGTGCCGAACTACCCGGACGCCTCGCGCTTCTGGCAGGTAATCGACAAACACCAGGTCAACACCTTCTACACCGCGCCGACCGCCCTGCGCGCATTGATGCGTGAGGGCGCGTCCCCGGTCAAGGGCACTTCGCGCAGCAGTCTGCGCCTACTCGGCACAGTGGGCGAGCCGATCAACCCCGAAGCCTGGGAATGGTATTTCCATGTGGTCGGCGACGCGCGCTGCCCCATCGTCGACACCTGGTGGCAGACCGAGACGGGCTCGATCCTGATCAGCCCGCTGCCCGGCGCTACCGATCTGAAACCGGGCTCGGCCACCCGCCCGTTCTTTGGCGTGCAACCCGTGCTGCTCGACGAGCAGGGCAAGGAGATCATTGGTGCGGGCGCAGGTGTGCTGGCAATCAAGGCCAGCTGGCCGAGCCAGATCCGCAGCGTCTATGGCGACCATCAGCGCATGGTCGACACCTACTTCAAGCCCTATCCCGGCTACTACTTCACCGGCGACGGCGCGCGCCGTGACGAGGATGGCTATTACTGGATCACCGGCCGCGTGGATGACGTGATCAACGTGTCCGGACACCGCATCGGCACCGCCGAGGTGGAGAGCGCACTGGTGCTGCACGATGCCGTGGCCGAAGCCGCCGTGGTCGGCTACCCGCACGATGTGAAGGGCCAGGGCATCTACGCCTACGTCACCCTGATGAACGGCCAGGAGCCTTCCGACGAGTTGAAGAAGGATCTGCTGACCCTGGTTGGCAAGGAAATCGGCAGCTTCGCCAAGCCGGAGCTGATCCAGTGGGCGCCAGGCCTGCCCAAGACCCGCTCGGGCAAGATCATGCGGCGTATCCTGCGCAAGATCGCCTGCAACGAGCTGGAGAACATGGGCGACACCTCCACCCTGGCCGACCCCAGCGTGGTCGACAGCCTGACCGAACAGCGTCTGAACCGATGAGCCTCGCGCCCGGCCCGAAAGGGCCGGGCGCACCTTGTCTTGTGCCTGCCGAGCGCCGAAACTGCGCGTCATGGAAAGCCTACGTCGCCAAATCGAAAAACAGGTACACAGCCTCACCGGCGCGTCGCTGGGCGTGCTCGACCTCGACCAGCCACGAGGAGATGCCGGCCTGTTCGGCCCCGAGTCGATGGTCTGGGAAGTACACGCCGACTTCACCGCGATGATGGTCGGTGGCATCTCCGCCCTGCTCCTGCAGATGCTTCACCCGCTGGCGCTGGCCGGCGTGTGGGATCACTCCACCTTCCGTCAGGACATGCTCGGCCGCCTGCGCCGCACCAGCCTGTTCATCGCCGGCACCACCTATGGTGGCCTGCACGATGCCGAACAGCTGATCGACAAGGTGCGCCGTATCCACCTGCAGGTGGTCGGCCACGCACCGGACGGCCGACCTTATAGCGCCAGCGATCCCGAGCTGCTGACCTGGGTGCATGTTTCCGAGGTCAGCCAGTTTCTCGCCGGCTACCAGCGCTATGTAGACCCGCAGTTGCCGGTGGCCGAGCAGGATCGCTACTACCGCGAAGTGGCGCTGATCGCCGAACGCCTCGGCGCGCAGGGCGTGCCCAAGTCGGCTCAGGCCGTCGCCGACTATCTGCAGCGCATGCGTCCGCAGCTGCTATGCGATGAACGCACCCGCGAAGTGGTGCGGCTGCTGCATAGCGCACCGATGCCCAGCATTCTCGCCAAGCCCTTCGGTGGTCTGATGATGCAGGCAGGCGTCGACCTGCTGCCGGACTGGGCCAGCGAGCTGCTCGGCGAACACCAGGCCGCCTGGCGCCGCCCACTGATCCGCGCCAGTGTGCAGCGTACCGCCAACCTGCTGCGCTGGGCCGTACGCAATAGCGCCGCCCAGCGCGCTCGCCGACGTCTGGCGCCTTAGAAGGCGTGGCGGGCCGTTTTCTTGATAAACTGCCGGCCTTCCTTCATCCGAGACGCCGCGCATGCCTTCTCTTGACCAGGCGCTGCGCGCCGCCCTCGACGCCCGCCAGCAGCTACTGGTCGAACTGCACGCACAAGGCACCGACTGTTACCGGCTGTTCCACGGCAGCCAGGAAGGTGCGCCGGGCTTGACCGTCGACCGCTATGGCCCGCAACTGCTGGTGCAAAGCTTTCATCAGCCGCTGCACTCCGACGACCTTAAGACCATCGCCAGCAGCGTCGAGACTCTCCTTGGCCAGGCCCTGCTGCTGGTCTACAACGACCGCTCCCGGGGCAACTCGCGTATCGACCGCGACCCGGGGCTGTTTCAGGCCAGCGAAGCCGCCCTCGAAGACATGATCGGTCACGAATGGGGCCTCAACTACCGCGTGCGCGGCCGTCATGCCGGTCAGGATCCCCTGTTGTTTCTCGACCTGCGCAACGCCCGCGGCTGGGTCAAGGCCAACAGCGCCGGCAAATCCGTGCTCAACCTGTTCGCCTACACCTGCGGCGTCGGCCTGTGCGCCGCAGCCGGCGGCGCGCGCGAGGTGATCAATCTCGACTTTGCCCACGGCAACCTGGCCGTAGGCCGCGAGAACGGCGCGCTGAACCCCGAACTGCCGAGCATGCAGTTCATTCAGTCCGACTATTTCCCGGCCATTCGCCAACTGGCCGACCTGCCGATCAGCAGCCGCCGCGGACAAAAGCTGCCGAGTTACCCGCGTCTGCAACCGCGCACCTTCGATCTGGTTTTCCTCGACCCACCGGCCTGGGCCAAGAGCGCCTTCGGCACCGTCGACCTGCTGCGCGATTACCAGAGCCTGCTCAAACCGGCGCTGCTGGCCACTGCCGAAGGCGGCACCCTGGTGTGCTGCAACAACCTGGCGAAAGTGGAGATGAGCGACTGGCGCACGCAGGTACTACGCTGCGCGGAAAAACTGGGCCGCCCAGTGCAGGATTGTCAGGTCATCGCCCCGGCACCGGACTTCCCTTCCACGGACGCCAGGCCGCCACTGAAAACCCTGGTCCTGCACCTCTGAACCGGGACTTGGGCGCAATCTGACTGCGGCGATGACGACCGGAACCGAAACGCCGTGCCATACTCCAAGGCGTCTCCTCGTCTGGATAGATGACGCAAAGCCATGCCCAAAGGACTGAAGCGCGCGCTGAGCGCACTGTTGATCGCCGTTTTCCTCTATAGCCTGATCGGCTTTCTGATTCTGCCGGGCATCGCCCTGCGCATCGCCAACCAGCAGTTGGCGCAGTACGCCACGCTACCGGCCTCGCTGCAACGCGTGCAGCTCAACCCCTTCACCTTCGAACTCAGCCTCTGGGGCCTGCAGATCGGTGAAAGCGGCCATAAGCAACTGAGTTTCCAGCGCCTGTACGCCAACCTGCAGAGCGACAGCCTGTGGAGCGGTGCCCTGCACCTGAGCGATATCGAACTCGATGGTGCGCGAACCGAAATCCTCTTCGCCAAGGACGGTACGCTCAATCTCACCCAGCTGTTCCGCCTGCCGGAAAGCCAGGCAGAATCCAAGGCCGAAAGCAGCGAGCCCTTCCCGCTGCGCATCGACAGCATTCGCCTGCGGGAGAAAGCCCTGCGCTTCCAGGATCTACGCCCAAGCGAGCCGGTGGAGTTCGCTTACGACTCACTTGATCTGGATCTGCACAACCTCAGCACCCTGGCCGGCGACAACGCGCAGATGACCATGACCGCCAGTGGCCCGCACGGCGCACGGATCGACTGGCGCGGTCAGGTCAGCCTGACGCCCATCACCTCCAGCGGCAGTCTGAGCATCAGCGATGGTCGCCTGAGCACCTTCTGGCCTTACGTGCGCGACGCCCTGCCGCTGGTGCTCAAGGAGGGCCTGGTCGACCTCAGCAGCGACTACCGGCTCGACCTGTCCAGCAGCACAGAGCTGCAACTGAACAAGGTCAAGGTGCAGCTGGCGCCCTTCGCCATCGACGACCCACAAGGCAAACCACTGGTGCGCCTGCAGCGCCTGGATATCGACGACACCAGCCTCGACCTGGCCAGGCAACAGGTAGTGGTCGGCCAGGTGCGCAGCCAGGGCCTTGAGGCCTGGGCAGCACGCGAAGCCGACGGCCAGCTGGACTGGCAGAAGCTGTTTGCCAAACCAGAAAGCGCCAAGAGCGAAACTGCCGAACCCGCGGAGCAGCCCGGCGAGAGCAAGCCCTGGCAGGTGCTGCTGCAGGACGTGCAACTGCGCGACTACAAGGCCCACTTGGCCGACCGTGTACCGCAGCAGGAAGTGGCGGTGGATGTCGGCCCACTGAACCTCGACCTGAAGAATTTCGACAGCCTCGGCGACAAGCCCTTCGACCTCAGGCTCGACAGCGGCCTGGGTAAGCAGGGCAAGTTGCAGGCAGCCGGCCAGGTGCAATTGAGCCCGACCACCGCCCGGCTCAAGGTCGCTACCCAGGATATCGACCTGCGCCTGGCGCAGGCCTACCTGAGCCCCTTCATTCGTCTGGAACTGCGTAGTGGCCTGCTCGGCAGCGACCTCGAGGTGCAGCTTGAGAGTACCGAGCCGCTGGCACTCAGCGTCACCGGTGACGCCAGGGTAGACCAGTTGCCCACCCTGGATACCTTGCGCGAGCGTGATCTGCTGCGCTGGAAACAGGTCCGGGTCGGCGGCATCGATTATCGCCACGGTGAAAGCCTGGCCATCGAGCGTGTCGAGCTGGATCAGCCTTACGCACGCTTCGTGATCAACGAGAACCTGACCACCAACGTCAGCGAACTGGTCGTGCCGCAGCAGGCGACGCCGAACGAGGACAAGGCGGATGCCGGCAAGCCGCTGGCCATCCGCATCGGCGGCGTGACCATCAATGACGGCTCGGCCAACTTCGCCGACTTCAGCCTGACGCCCAACTTCGCCACCGCCATCCAGCAGATGAACGGCCGTATCGGCGTGCTCGACAACCAGAAGCCGCAGGCGGCCAGCGTCGATATTCAGGGCAAGGTCGACCGCTATGCGCCGATGAGCATCAAGGGCAAGCTGACGCCGTTCGATCCGCTCAACAGCCTGGATATCGCCACGCGCTTCAAGAACGTCGAGCTGACCACCATCACCCCTTACTCCGGCAAGTTCGCCGGTTATCGCATCCGCAAGGGCCGCCTCAACCTCGACCTGCACTATCGCATCGAGAAGGGCCAGCTCAATGCCGAGAACAAGGTGCTGGTGGAGAACCTGCAGCTGGGCGAACGGGTCGACAGCCCGGATGCCGTCGACCTGCCGGTTCGCCTGGCGGTGGCCCTGCTCAAGGACACCCAGGGCCGCATCGCCATCGAGCTTCCTGTGCAGGGCGATCTGAACAACCCAGAGTTCAGCGTCATGCCCATCGTCTGGCAAACCCTGCGCAATCTGGTGCTGCGCGCAGCCCAGGCGCCATTCAAGTTCATCGCCGGATTGGTCGGCGGCAGCGATGTCGACCTCAGCACCGTACCGTTCAATGCCGGCTCGGCACAGCTGGAGGGCGACGCACGCCAGGCACTGGACACGCTGGCCAAGGCGCTCGAGGAACGCCCCAATCTGCGTCTGGAGGTGGAAGGCCAGGCCGCGCAGAGCGCTGATGGCCCGCTGCTGGCCGAACAGCGGCTGCAGCGCGAATTCCGCGAAGGCTGGTACAAGGTGCTGCAACGTCGCGGCGACAAGGTGCCCGCCAGCCCCGATGAGCTGACGGTCGACGAAGATGAGCAGGCTGCGCTGCTCGAAGGCATCTATCGCACCCGCCTCAAGCAACAGCCGCCGGCCGCATGGGCCGAACTGGACAGCGAGCAGCGCCAGCAGAACATGCGCAAGGCGGTGCTGGATTCCTGGGCGCAGAGCAAGCTGCTGCTGCGCCAGTTGGCTCAGCAACGCGCTGCAACGATCAAGGATTATCTGGTGGAACAGGGCGGGCTGTACGATGAGCGCGTCTACCTGATCGATGCCAACCTGGGCGAGCCGGAAGCCGATGGCCGCGTGCTCACCACCCTGCACCTGGACAGCCAATGATCATGCGCCGCTTATCCTTCCTTACGCTCGCCACCCTGGCCGCTGGCCTGCTCAGCGCCACTGCGCAGGCCGATACGCTGCGCTGCGGCAGTGCCCTGGTCAGCCTGGGCGACCGCCCGTTCGAGGTCGAACGCAAATGTGGCGCGCCGGTACATCGCGATCCGGTCGGCTACACCCTGGGCTCCTATGACCGTCGCGAATACATGATCGAGGAGTGGGTCTACGGCCCAAGCAACGGCATGCTCAGCATCCTGCGCTTCGAAGGCAATCGCCTGGTCGCCATCGAACGTCGTCGCGAACGTTGAGCAGGAGGCTGTCATGCGCAAATTGGCCTATCTGTTGACGCTGCTCTGCCTGCCCCTGCTGGCCGAGGCGTCCTCGACCTACCGCTGCGGCAGCGCGCTGGTCAGCAAGACAGCGCCCAGCGCCGAGGTGCTGAGCAAGTGTGGCGAACCTGCCAGCCGCGATTTTCTTGGCTACAAGGAAGTGCTCGACAGCTATGGTTTTCGCAACGAGGTGACTGTCGAAGAGTGGATCTACGGACCGAAGAATGGCATGTACCACTTCTTACGTTTCGAGGGCGGTCGCCTGAGCGAGATACGCAGCAAACGCGGCCGCTGAGGTATTGCCGCAGTGCCGGCCCAACCGGTTCAGCACGCATAAAAATCAAGGCCCCGCCGGTCATACCGGCGGGGCCTTCGAGCATCCGTGCCTGTCGCTATCCGTGCTGAGGCGTCCATGTCAGCAGCATCCGTGCTGATGTGACATCCGTATCTGAAGCTATCCGTACTCGTGCGGCATCCGTACCAGGCTATCCGTGCTTAGAGCTTGTCGCTGAAGTCGCGCAGCTCTTGCTGGGCCTTTTCCTTGGTCCAGCCATAACGTTCCTGCAGCTTACCGGCCAGATAGTCGCTGTGGCCCTCGGCGACGTCCAGGTCGTCATCGGTCAGGTTGCCCCAACGCTCCTTGATACGACCGTTGAGCTGCTTCCATTTGCCTTTGATGATGTCGCTATTCATGGTCATTCTCCCAGTGACAGAAGGTGAGGCCGGGCTACAGCCCGGCCGGCTCGGCTATCAGTCAGCGGTTTTCAGGGCATCGGCGGACACGTCACGCACACCCTCGATTTCCTTGGTCTTGGCGATAGCCAGATCACGCTCGGCATCGGTGGACACCACGCCGGACAGGGAAACCACGCCTTGGTTGGTCTCGACCTTGATGTCCAGGGCGCTGAGGTCAGAATCAGCGATGAAGGTGGACTTCACTTTGCTGGTGATCCAGGTGTCGGATACCGCCTGCTCGGCTTTATCCACGGTGTCATTGGCCGCCAGCATGGTCGGCTCTGCGGCGAAAGCTGCGGAGGCCAGAGACATGCTCAGCACGGCAGCGGTCAGGGTGGTAGCGGCAAAACGGTTGATTGGCTGTTTCATGATTCGACTCCTGTACATTGCAGACAATCTGCAAACCAACTCCTGGTTGCAGGTTCACCAGTACTATCGCAAGCGCTGTGCCAGTTTTTTAAAAACCAATAAATCCTTTAAAAACAATAACTTATTTACAATCAAAGACAGCCGTTTGATTGCATTTCGCCGAGTCTGAAAAAAACACTCGGGCAATTTGCATGGTTTACACAGTACAGCCGTATGTGATGTCAGATCGAATCGGGAAAATTCGCGGATGCCGCGCTTTGCGAGAGTGAAGCGGCCGCCTGCAGGCAACGCGGCGGGCGAAGCCCTGACACTCCCGGCTCGTAATAGACCTGAATGAAGGCAGAGCGCGAAGGTTGATGGCCGAGCCTGGCAGGCAGACACAAAAAAGGGCTCCCGTAGGAGCCCTTTTCGTTCGAACAGACGAGCCGTGCTTAAACGCCAGAGGCCTCAGCAGCAGCTACATCCTTGATCGACAGCTTGATACGGCCGCGGTTGTCCACGTCCAGTACCAGTACCTTCACTTCCTGGCCTTCCTGCAGCACGTCGGTGACCTTCTCCACACGCTGATCGCTCAGCATGGAGATGTGCACCAGACCGTCCTTGCCCGGCAGGATGTTGACGAAGGCACCGAAGTCGACGATACGCTCGACCTTACCCACGTAGATCTTGCCGATCTCGGCTTCTGCAGTGATGGCCAGCACGCGCTGCTTGGCAGCATCGGCCGCTTCCTTGGTTTCGCCGAAGATCTTGATCGAGCCGTCGTCTTCGATGTCGATCGAGGCCTTGGTCTCTTCGCAGATGGCGCGGATGGTGGCGCCGCCCTTGCCGATGACGTCGCGGATCTTGTCCTGGTCGATCTTCATCGCCAGCATGGTCGGCGCGTTGGCTGACAGCTCGCTGCGCGACTGCGCGATGACCTGGTTCATCTGGCCGAGGATGTTCAGGCGCGCTTCCAGCGCCTGCTCCAGCGCCTGCTCCATGATCTCTTCGGTGATGCCCTGGATCTTGATGTCCATCTGCAGCGCGGTGACGCCCTTGGCGGTACCGGCTACCTTGAAGTCCATGTCGCCCAGGTGGTCTTCGTCACCGAGGATGTCGGTCAGAACGGCGAACTTCTCGCCTTCCAGCACCAGACCCATGGCGATACCGGCAACCGGGGCCTTCATCGGCACACCGGCGTCCATCAGCGCCAGCGAGGCGCCGCAGACCGAAGCCATGGAGGACGAACCGTTGGACTCGGTGATTTCCGATACCACGCGAATGGTGTAGGGGAATTCGTCAGCGCTCGGCAGCATGGCAGCGACGCCACGACGGGCCAGGCGGCCGTGGCCGATTTCGCGGCGACCGGTAGCGCCCATGCGAC
This sequence comes from Pseudomonas sp. UBA6323, assembly GCF_002439135.1. Lineage (NCBI taxonomy): Bacteria > Pseudomonadati > Pseudomonadota > Gammaproteobacteria > Pseudomonadales > Pseudomonadaceae > Pseudomonas > Pseudomonas sp. UBA6323. Next base: position 49,930 of record NZ_DJSX01000078.1, read on the forward strand.
CACACTCACCGACCGAGTACGGCGGGAAGTTGTAGTGCAGCATGAAGGGGTCTTTCTTCTCGCCTTCGAGGGTATCCAGCAGCTGTGCGTCGCGAGCGGTGCCGAGGGTGGCCACGACCAGCGCCTGGGTTTCGCCACGGGTGAACAGCGCCGAACCGTGGGTCTTGTCCAGCACACCGACTTCGATGTTCAGGCCACGTACGGTACGGGTGTCACGGCCATCGATACGCGGCTTGCCGTTGACGATGTTCTCGCGCACGGTGCGGTATTCGATTTCGCCGAAGGCTTCCTTCACTTCGCCGGCAGTAGGCTGACCTTCTTCGCCGGAGAACTTGGCCACGACCTGATCACGCAGCTCGCCCAGACGCGCGTAGCGATCCTGCTTGATGGTGATGGTGTAGGCTTGGGAAATCGCATCACCGAACTCGCCACGGATGGCGTTCAGCAGCGCGGTGTTTTCCGGCTTCGGCTGCCAGTCCCAGGTCGGCTTGCCAGCTTCGGCAGCCAGCTCGGCGACAGCCTGAATGACAGCCTGGAACTCTTCATGGGCGAACAGCACGGCGCCCAGCATCTGGTCTTCGGTCAACTCTTTGGCTTCCGATTCGACCATCAGTACGGCGTCTTTGGTACCCGCGACCACCATGTCCAGGCTGGAGGCTTTCAGCTGCTCGTAGTTCGGGTTCAGCAGGTAGCCGGTTTCCGGGTGGAAGGCGACGCGCGCGGCACCGATCGGGCCGTTGAACGGAATGCCGGAGATAGCCAGGGCAGCCGAGGTACCGATCATCGCAGCGATGTCGGGATCGGTCTTCTTGCTGGTGGAAACCACGGTGCAGATGACCTGCACTTCGTTCTGGAAGCCTTCCGGGAACAGCGGACGGATCGGGCGATCGATCAGACGCGAGGTCAGGGTCTCTTTCTCGCTCGGACGCGCTTCACGCTTGAAGAAACCACCAGGGATCTTGCCGGCAGCGTAGGTCTTTTCCTGATAGTGCACGGAGAGCGGGAAGAAGCCCTTGCTCGGGTCCGCGGTCTTGGCGCCGGTGACGGCAACCAGCACGCTGACGTCGTCGTCAACGGTGACCAGCACTGCGCCGGAGGCTTGACGGGCGATACGGCCAGTCTCGAGGGTAACGGTCGACTGACCGAACTGGAATTTCTTGATTACCGGGTTCACGGTGTTTTCCTTCTCTTTGTTGCCTTGGGGGAAATTGGAAAGAAGCGCGGGAGTCGGACCCGGTGCATCCCTCGAAAAGCCAAAAGCTGGAAGCCCGACGCCACGAGGTGAGGATCACTCCCCATTCGCGGCGCCGAACTCCCAGCTTCCAACTTGTGCAGCTCGCGTCTATTAACGACGCAGGCCCAGGCGACCGATCAGGGCGCTGTAACGACTGGTGTCTTTACCCTTCAGGTAGTCCAGCAGCTTACGACGCTGGTTAACCATACGGATCAGACCACGACGGCTGTGGTGATCCTTACCGTTGGCCTTGAAGTGACCTTGCAGCTTGTTGATGTTGGCGGTCAGCAGGGCAACCTGCACTTCCGGGCTACCGGTATCGCCTTCAGCTTGCTTGTAGTCGTTAACGATCTGGGCTTTTTCTTCAACGCTGAGTGCCATGTTGGCTTCCTCTCATCTGGAAACTGCCGAAGCAGTCTCAATAGGCCGGGAATCGCTTCCCGTGTTTTAAAAAGAGGAATGACCGTGCCTACTAACAGCCACCCTCGCAACACCTGATGACGACATCGTCAGCATCAGGCTTTCAGCCATTTCGGCCGAAACTGTCGGCGCTACGCGCCGGTATAAATCAGTCGCCGCGGGGCGATACGCCCATCGTCGCTCACTTCACCGATACCGATGAAGCGACCATTGTGATCCTGTACCCGCACCATGCCAAACTTCGGCGCTTCCGGTGCCCGCACTGGTTGCCCTTGCAGCCAGTAGAACGCGCTGTGCTCGGAGAACTGCAGCAGCGGCCAGTCCAGCAGCCCGCTGTCGACCGGCTGTAGGAAGCGATCGAGCGCTGCGCTGCCGCCCTCGGCATGCACCGCTTCCAGCTCTTCAAGCGTCACGGTGCGCGCCAGATCGAACGGGCCGGCCTTGGTCCGACGCAATTCGGCGACATGGGCGCCGCAACCGAGCAATTGGCCGAGGTCTTCGACCAGGGTGCGAATGTAGGTGCCTTTGCTGCAATCCACCGCCAGACGCGCCTGCTCACCTTCCACAGCCAGCAATTCCAGGCGCGCAATAGTAACAGAACGCGCCTCGCGCTCCACTACTTCACCTGCACGGGCCAGCTTGTACAGCGGCTGCCCGTCCTTCTTCAGGGCGGAGTACATCGGGGGTATCTGTTTGATTTCCCCGCGAAAACGCGGCAACAGGGCCTCGATTTCAGTGCGACCAACGGTCACCGCGCGGCGTTCGAGCACATCACCTTCGGCATCGCCGGTGGTGGTGGTCACGCCGAGCTGGGCCACCGTCTCGTAACCCTTGTCGGCATCGAGCAGGTACTGGGAAAACTTGGTCGCCTCGCCGAAGCACAGCGGCAGCACGCCAGTGGCCAGCGGATCGAGGCTACCGGTATGCCCGGCCTTCTCGGCGTTGAGCAGCCAGCGTACCTTCTGTAGCGCCGCGTTGGAGGTGAAGCCACGCGGCTTGTCCAGCAGGATGATGCCGTCGACCTTGCGGCGAATACGTTTGACCTGCGCCACGCTTATTCCTCGCTGCCGTCCTGGTGCTTGCGATTTTCCGCCACTGCACGCTCGATCAGTGCCGACAACTCGGCACCGCGACGAATGCTGGCGTCGTACTGGAAGTGCAGTTGCGGGATGGTGCGCACTTTCATCGACTTGCCCAGCAGCATGCGCAGATAGCCGGCTGCCTCGCCGAGAATCTCCAGGTTGAGCTTGATCTGCTCGGCGTCGTCGTCCTTGCCCATCACGGTGATGAACACCTTGGCGTGGGACAGGTCGCGACTCACGTCGACGGCGGTGATGGTTACCAGACCCAGGCGCGGGTCCTTGATCTCGCGCTGGATCAGCACTGCCAGCTCGCGCTGCATCTGATCACCGATACGCTGAGTACGGCTGTAATCTTTGGCCATAAAAGCTGCCTCAAGCTTCAAGCGCTAAGCTTCAAGCTAAAAAATACCAAAAAGCCAAACGGCAAGCTCAACAGGTGGACCAGGCCACCTTTTGAAGCTTGCCGCTTGAGGCTTGCAGCTGTGTTTACAGGCTGCGCGCCACCTGGACCTTCTCGAACACTTCGATCTTGTCGCCGACCTTGACGTCGTTGTAGCTCTTCACGCCGATACCGCACTCCATGCCGTTACGCACTTCGGCGACGTCGTCCTTGAAGCGACGCAGCGATTCCAGCTCGCCTTCGAAGATCACCACGTCCTCGCGCAGTACGCGGATCGGACGGTTGCGGTAGACGGTGCCCTCGATGACCATGCAGCCAGCGACAGCGCCGAACTTCGGCGAACGGAACACGTCACGCACTTCCGCGGTGCCCAGGATGTTCTCGCGAACATCGCTGCCGAGCATACCGGTGAGCGCTTTCTTGACGTCTTCGATGATGTCGTAGATGACGTTGTAATAGCGCATGTCGAGGCCTTCGGACTCGACGATCTTGCGCGCACCAGCGTCAGCACGGACGTTGAAGCCGAACAGCACGGCATTGGAAGCCAGCGCCAGGTTGGCATCGGACTCGGTGATACCACCGACGCCGCCACCGACCACACGCACCTGCACTTCGTCGTTGCCCAGGGTGCTGAGCGAGCCCTGCAGGGCTTCCAGAGAACCACGAACGTCGGCCTTGAGGACGATGTTGAGGGTCTTCTTCTCTTCCTGGCCCATGCTTTCGAAGATGTTTTCCAGCTTGCCGGCGTGGGCGCGAGCCAGCTTGACCTCGCGGAACTTGCCCTGACGGAACAGCGCAACTTCGCGGGCCTTCTTCTCGTCGGCCACCACCATCATCTCGTCACCGGCATCCGGCGTGCCATCCAGGCCGAGAATCTCGACCGGAATCGACGGACCGGCTTCCTTGATCGGCTTGCCGTTCTCGTCGAGCATGGCACGCACGCGGCCGTAGTTGACGCCGACCAGAACCATGTCGCCCTGACGCAGGGTACCGTCCTGAACCAGTACGGTAGCGACCGGGCCGCGGCCCTTGTCCAGACGCGACTCGACCACGACACCACGACCAGGCGCGGTCGGGGTGGCTTTCAGCTCGAGCACCTCGGCCTGCAGCAGTACGGCTTCGAGCAACTCGTCGATACCGGTACCGGCCTTGGCGGAAACCGGTACGAACGGTGCGTCACCGCCCCACTCTTCCGGAATCACGTCCAGCGCGGCCAGGCCGTTCTTGATGTTGTCCGGGTTGGCTTCCGGTTTGTCCATCTTGTTCACCGCGACCACGATCGGCACGCCAGCGGCTTTCGCGTGCTGCACGGCTTCCTGGGTCTGCGGCATCACGCCGTCGTCAGCAGCGACGACGAGGATGACGATGTCGGTGGCCTTGGCACCACGGGCACGCATCTGGGTGAACGCGGCGTGACCGGGGGTATCGAGGAAGGTGACCATGCCGCGGTCGGTTTCCACGTGGTAGGCACCGATGTGCTGGGTGATGCCACCCGCTTCACCGGAAGCCACCTTGGCACGACGGATGTAATCGAGCAGCGAGGTCTTACCATGGTCGACGTGACCCATCACGGTCACCACCGGCGCACGGGACATGGCCTCGCCTTCGAACTTCAGCGACTCGGCCAGGGAATCTTCCAGCGCGTTGTCGCTGACCAGCTTGACCTTGTGGCCCAGCTCTTCGGCGACCAGCTGGGCAGTTTCCTGATCCAGTACTTGGTTGATGGTGGCAGGCGAGCCCATCTTGAACATGAACTTGATGACTTCAGCGGCCTTCACCGACATCTGCTGGGCCAGTTCGCCCACGGTGATGGTTTCGCCAATCGACACTTCACGCACCACCGGACCGGCGGGAGCCTGGAAGCCGTGCTGGTTGCGTTTCTTCATCTTGGCCTTGCCGCGACCGCCACGACGGAAGCCGTCGCTCTCTTCGTCGACACTGCGCGGTGCGACACGCGGAGCTGGTGCCTTTTCCTTGAGGGTCGGACGGTGCTGCGCGTGCTTGCGATCACGACGCTCGTCTTCGTCGCTGCGCGCCTTCTCGGGACGGCGCACTTCCTCTTTCTTGCGCTCGGCGTCGACAACCGGAGCAGCAGCAACCACGGGCTCGCTGGCCGGGGCCGGCGCAGCAGCGGGTGCAGGGGCTTCAGTAGCGGCGGCGGCAGCCTGACGCTTGGCCTCTTCTTCGGCCTTGCGCTTGGCTTCTTCCTCGGCTTTCAGACGCTCGGCCTCGGCAGCTGCCTGCTGAGCTTCCAGCTCACGCTGCTTTTCGGCCTCGAGCTCTTCCGGGCTGCGCTTTACGAAGGTCTTCTTCTTGCGCACTTCAACGCTGATGGTCTTGCTGCCAGCAACCTTGAGGGTGCTGGTGGTCTTGCGCTGCAAGGTAATCTTGCGCGGCTCTTCGACCTTGTCGCCGTGACTGCTCTTGAGATGGGCCAGCAGGGCCTGTTTCTCACTATCGGTCACTACTTGTTCGGCACTGCTGTGGGACAGGCCGGCTTCACGCATCTGCTGCAGCAGGCGCTCAACCGGAGTGTCGACCACTTTGGCCAGTTCTTTCACCGTGACTTGCGTCATGCATCTTTCTCCTCAGGCCGCAACCGCTTATTCGAACCAGTGGGCTCGAGCGGCCATGATCAGCTTGCCGGCACGCTCTTCGTCGATGCCGTCGATGTCGAGCAGGTCGTCGATCGACTGCTCGGCCAGGTCTTCACGGGTAATCACGCCGCGCAGCGCGAGCTCAAGAGCCAGCGCCTTGTCCATGCCTTCCAGTGCCAGCAAATCATCTGCCGGATGGGCATCGGCCAACTTCTCCTCGTTGGCGATCGCCTTGGTCAGCAGACGATCCTTGGCCCGCGCACGCAGCTCATTGACGATATCCTCGTCAAAGCCATCGATGCTGAGCATTTCTTCCATGGGTACGTAGGCAATCTCTTCGAGACTGGTGAAACCCTCTTCGACCAGGACTTGAGCCAGTTCTTCGTCGACTTCCAGCTCGTCGATGAAGGACTGCATGATGTCGCCGGTTTCTGCCTGCTGCTTGGCCTGGATGTCCGCCTCGGTCATCACGTTCAGCGTCCAGCCGGTCAACTGACTGGCCAGACGCACGTTCTGACCGCCACGACCAATGGCCTGAGCCAGGTTGTCTTCGCCAACGGCGATGTCCATGGCATGGGCATCTTCGTCGACGATGATCGCAGCCACTTCAGCCGGCGACATGGCATTGATCACGAACTGCGCGGGGTTGTCGTCCCACAGCACGATATCGACACGCTCGCCACCCAGCTCGCCGGAAACGGCCTGAACGCGCGAACCGCGCATGCCGATGCAGGCGCCCTGCGGGTCGATACGCTTGTCCTTGGAGCGCACGGCGATCTTGGCGCGCGAGCCCGGATCACGGGAGGCGGCCTTGACGTCGATCAGCCCTTCGGCGATTTCCGGTACTTCGATGCGGAACAGCTCGATCAGCATTTCCGGAGCGGTGCGCGACAGGATCAACTGCGGGCCGCGATTCTCGGTACGAATTTCCTTGAGCAGGGCACGCAGACGCACGCCAACGCGGAAAGTCTCGCGCGGGATGATGTCTTCGCGGGCCAGCAGCGCCTCGGCATTGTTGCCCAGGTCGACGATGACGTTGTCGCGGGTGACCTTCTTCACGGTGCCGGAGATGATCTCCCCCAGGCGCTCGCGGTAAGCGTCGACCACCTGCGCACGCTCGGCCTCACGCACTTTCTGCACGATGACCTGCTTGGCGGTTTGCGCGGCGATACGGCCGAACTCGATGGACTCGACTTTCTCTTCGAGCACGTCACCGATCTTGGCGTTGGCCTCGACGGCCTGCGGCATGTCGTCGGTCAGCTGGTGAGCCGGATCGTCGAATTCGGACTCGTCGACCACGGTCCAGCGACGGAAGGTCTCGTAGCTGCCGTTGTGTCGGTTGATCGACACACGCAGATCGACTTCGTCCTCGAACCGCTTCTTGGTGGCGGTCGCCAGAGCCAGCTCCAGCGCCTCGAAAATCACGCCGGCCGGTACACCCTTCTCGTTGGATACCGACTCAACAACCAGCAGTACTTCTTTGCTCATCGTACGCCTCGCCTTTCGCAATCCATTGGTTATGCGCAATCCGCGTCACGTTCACGCCATGGGCGCCAAACACGTGCGCTGTCGCGCTACCTTCGCGCCATCTGTGTCGCTCGGACTGCACAGAAGGCTGGCAGCCCGGCAGCGACGCAGATTCGCATTTCAATCAAATCGGGGGATGATATTGGCCTTGTCGATCAGGTCGATCGGCAACAGATACTCGTGGTCATCCACCTGCACCACCACGTCCTGATCCTCCACACCGCGAAGGAGGCCCTGGAAGTTACGACGCCCGTCGAAAGGCGAACGCAGCTTGATTTTCACTTGCTCACCGACATGCGCCGCAAACTGTTCAAGGGTGAACAACGGGCGATCCATCCCGGGAGAAGAAACTTCCAGCGTGTACTCGGAGGAAATCGGGTCCTCGACATCGAGTACACCACTGAGCTGACGGCTGACGATTTCACAATCGTCGATCAGGATACCGTCGGCCTTATCGATATAGACACGCAGCAGCGAATGACGCCCCTGCGACAGGAACTCGATGCCCCAACACTGATAACCGAGCGCCTCGATTACCGGGGCCAACAAGGCCTGCAACTGTTCTAGCTTGCTCGACACTTAACGGCCCTCGTGCATGCTGTGCAAATAAAAAATGGGCGAAACGCCCATCCCGTCTGTCCGCGATAAAGCAGCGGACACTGTGTTTCAGCTAACAAAAAGCCCCTTAAAAGGGGCTTCTGAAACTGGTTGCGGGGGCAGGATTTGAACCTACGACCTTCGGGTTATGAGCCCGACGAGCTACCAGACTGCTCCACCCCGCGTCAAAGCTGGGCCGGAATTATACGGCCACCCCCTGGCGAGGGTCAACCAAACACTCCAGCAACAAGAAAGCCCGCTAACTGCGGGCTTTCTTGAGTATGGTACCGAGGAGGGGACTCGAACCCCTACAGCCTATGGCCACTACCACCTCAAGGTAGCGTGTCTACCAATTCCACCACCTCGGCAAAACTGTTACTGCTCTGGAGCCTCCGGAACATCCGAAGCATCCGAAGCATCCGAAGCATCCGAAGCATCCGAAGCATCCGAAGCATCCGAAGCATCCGAAGCATCCGAAGCATCCGAAGCATCCGAAGCATCCGAAGCATCCGAAGCATCCGAAGCATCCGAAGCATCCGAAGCATCGGATGCTGGAGCTTGCTCTTCGAGCACCGGCACGTCTTCGACGGCCGGCTTTTGTTGAACTTCCAGAACCGCTGGATCTGGCAGACCAACCTGAGTCAGTGCATCAGCTTTTTCTTTAGCAAAGAACGCTAAACCCAAGCTGGTAATGAAAAAACCTGCGGCAAGTATACCAGTAAACTTACTCAGAAAGGTAGAGGAACCTTGGCTTCCGAATACAGTTGCCGAAGCACCCGAACCGAACGACGCACCCGCGTCAGCGCCTTTACCCTGCTGCAGCAAAACCAGCACTACAATCCCGATCGCACCCAGCAGGTGCAGAACAACAATGACGGTTTCCAGCATTCTTCAGTTTCCTGCAGCGCGACAGATCGCACCGAATTCATCCGCATTCAGAGAGGCGCCACCTACGAGCCCCCCATCGATATCCTGCATGCCGAACAGCTCGGCTGCACTGGCGGCCTTCACACTGCCGCCATAAAGAATTCTCAGCTCGCTCGCCACCTCAGCATCCAGCTGCGAAACCTGCGCGCGAATCGCTGCGTGCACTTGCTGAGCCTGCTCAGGCGTAGCGGTCAGGCCGGTACCGATGGCCCAGACAGGCTCATAGGCAACTATGGCATTCTTCAGTGCTTCGACACCCAGGGCATCGACCACTGCGGCCAACTGGCCACCCACCACACCCAGCGTTGCATTCGCTTCACGCTGCTCACGGGTTTCACCGACGCAGAGCACCGGCGTCAAACCCGCCTTCTGCACCGCGGCAAACTTGCTCACGACCACTTCGTCACTTTCACCCAGGATCAGGCGACGCTCCGAGTGACCGACCAGCACCAGCTCGCAACCGCCATCGACCAGCTGGCTAACAGCCAACTCACCGGTCAAGGCACCCTGCTCCACCTGCGCTGCGCAATCCTGCGCTCCAACCTTCACCGCCCTCGAACCCAGGCCTTCGACAACCTGGGCGAGATGCAGACTCGAGGGGAAAATCGCGACATCCACATCAGCAGGCAAGGCCTGCTGACGCAACCCTTCGATCAGCTCTGCGACGCTGGCGCGGGTACCGTGCATTTTCCAGTTACCTGCAACCAAGGGGCGACGCATGCTTTACCTCGTCGATCAAAGAGGGCGCAGATATTACCCAAGAGCACCCCCGGTAGCAAGCTCAATCAAGCACAGACTTCGGCAACAATCTTAGCCAATTCATCGGCATAGCCGCTAACCGTGGCTTCATCGTCACCTTCGACCATCACCCGCACCAGCGGCTCGGTGCCGGACTTGCGCAGCAGCACGCGACCGCGCCCAGCCATGCTCTCGGTAACCCGCGCACAGGCCTCCTTGACCGAAGGATGCTCGAGCGGGTCGACCGCGCCGGAAAAACGCACATTGACCAGTACCTGCGGGCATTTCTTCAAGTCGCTACGCGCATCGACGAGGCTCTGGCCACGGCGCTTGAGCGCCATCAGCACCTGCAGCGCGGCAATGATCGCATCGCCGGTGGTGGTGTGCTGGAAGCACACCAGGTGCCCCGAGTTCTCCCCACCCAGCTGCCAGTTGCGCGACAGCAGCTCGGCGATCACGTAACGGTCACCGACATTGGCGCGAATGAACGGGATGTTCAGATCGGCCAGTGCCAACTCCAGGCCCAGGTTGCTCATCAGCGTACCGACCACACCACCGCGAAGCCGCCCACGCTCCTGCAGATCACGGGCGATAATGAACAGCAACTCGTCGCCATCGACCACCGCACCATACTGATCGACCATCAGCACGCGATCGGCATCGCCGTCGAAGGCGATGCCCAGATCGGCTTGCTGCGCGACCACTTCGGCCTGCAGCGCCGCGATATGCGTGGAACCACAGCCATCGTTGATATTGAGGCCGTCCGGCTGTGCGGAGATGACCCGCACTTCCGCGCCCAGCTCACGAAAAACGCTCGGCGCCACCTTGTAGGCAGCACCATGAGCGCAGTCGATGACGATCTTCAGCCCCTTGAAACTGGTACCACTGGGCACACTGCCCTTGCAGAACTCGATGTAGCGGCCAGAGGCATCATTGATTCGCGATGCCTTGCCAATCTCGGCAGACTCGACCACCGTCATCGGCTGGTCGAGGAGCTCCTCGATCATCAACTCCACGTCATCCGGCAGCTTGGTGCCTTCGCTGGAGAAGAACTTGATGCCATTGTCATCGTGCGGGTTGTGCGAGGCGCTGATGACGATGCCCGCATCGGCCTGGAAGGTGCGCGTCAGGTAGGCGATGGCCGGCGTCGGCATCGGACCGAGCAACTGCACGTCCGCGCCAGCAGCAGCCAAGCCGGCCTCCAGAGCGGACTCGAACATGTAGCCGGAGATTCGCGTGTCCTTACCGATCAGGATGCGGCACTTGCCTTCCTTGCGAAACGCCATGCCCGCCGCCCAGCCGAGCTTGAGCATGAAATCGGGGGTAATGGGAAACTGACCGACCCGCCCACGAATACCGTCGGTGCCGAAGTATTTTCTAGCCATAACGCTTTCCTTATTAGCAGGACATTGAAAACTACCTGCCTTGTCCGGCCGTCGTTAAAAACAGCCTCAAAATGCTCACTTACAACACGTAAAGTCGAGCGCGACTCCGAGCGTTTTTTCGGCTGTTTTTGCCTAGCCCAGACCACCTCGTCTACGCGTTCAAAAGCCTGTTATTGCGCTGCCTCAACCGCAGCGATCATGCGCACCACGTCCACCGTTTCGGCGACATCGTGCACACGCAGAATGTGTGCGCCCTTGGTCAACGCCAGGGCGGCCAATGCCAGGCTGCCGTACAGACGCCCGCCAACTTCATGTCCTAGCACCTTGCCGATCATGCTCTTGCGCGAGACACCGACCAGCAGGGGGCAGCCCAAGGCAGAGAGTTCACTCATGCGCTTGAACAGGGTCAGATTGTGCTCCAGGGTCTTGGCAAAGCCAAAGCCCGGATCGAGCACGATTCGCTCGGCGGAAATGCCAGCCGCCGCGCATGCCGCCATACGCTCGACGAGAAAATCGCGCACCTCGCTGACGATATCCGGATAATGCGGATTGTCCTGCATGTTGCCCGGCTCGCCGCGCATGTGCATCAGACACACCGGCAGCCCCGTGTCGGCCGCAGCATCGAGAGCGCCATCGCGCTGCAGCGAACGCACGTCATTGATCAGCCCCGCGCCGAGTCTTGCGCTTTCGCGCATGACTGCCGGTGTCGAGGTATCCACGGAAATGATCACATCCAGCTCGCGGGCGATAGCCTCGACCATCGGCGCAACGCGCTCCAGCTCCTCTGTCGGCGAAATGCTTCGCGCGCCTGGGCGCGTGGACTCACCACCGATATCGATCAGCGTCGCACCCGCGACCACCATCTGCTCGGCATGACGCAAGGCAGCATCGCGCGCCGTGAAACGACCACCATCGGAGAAGGAATCAGGGGTGACGTTGAGGATGCCCATCACTTGCGGACGGGAGAAATCAAGAAGCCGGCTGCCACAAGGCAGCCGGCTCGGGTGTTGCTGTCGAAGCATATGGAACCTTAATGCTCGGCCGCTGGCCCACCGATGGGGTTCTCGGGACGACTGGGTTCGTCGACCTTGGCCTGCGGCGCACCGGAGTCGCCACCACCGTCCCAACCACGCGGCTCGCGAGGCTCACGACCACCCATGATGTCGTCGATCTGCTCGGAGTCGATTGTTTCGTACTTCATCAGCGCTTCAGCCATGGCATCGAGCTTGTCGCGGTTCTCCACCAGCAGCTTCTTGGCAGTGGCGTAGCACTCGTCAATGATGCGGCGCACTTCTTCGTCGATCTGCTTGGCGGTCTCGCCGGAAACATTACTGTTCTGGCTGCCCATGCTGCGACCAAGGAACACTTCACCCTCTTCCTCGGCATACATCAGCGGGCCAAGTTTCTCCGACAGGCCCCACTTGGTGACCATGTTCTTCGCCAGCTGGGTGGCGCGCATGATGTCGTTCGAGGCACCGGTGGTGACGCCATCGAAGCCCAGAGTCATTTCCTCGGCGATACGGCCACCGAACAGCGAGCAGATCTGGCTGATCAGTGCTCGCTTGCTGAGGCTGTAGCGATCCTCTTCCGGCAGGAACATGGTCACACCCAGAGCGCGACCGCGGGGAATGATGGAAACCTTGTAGACGGGGTCATGCTCGGGCACCAGGCGACCAACGATGGCATGACCGGCCTCGTGGTAGGCGGTGTTGAGCTTCTCCTTGTCGGACATGACCATGGTCTTGCGCTCGGCGCCCATCATGATCTTGTCCTTGGCCAGCTCGAACTCCTTCATTTCCACCAGGCGCTTGCCCGCACGAGCGGCGAACAGCGAGGCTTCGTTGACAAGGTTGGCCAGATCGGCACCGGAGAAGCCCGGCGTACCGCGCGCGATCACCGCCGCGTTGACGTCATCGCCCATCGGCACCTTGCGCATGTGCACTTTCAGAATCTGCTCACGACCACGGATATCCGGCAGGCCAACGACTACCTGACGGTCGAAGCGGCCAGGACGCAGCAGCGCCGGGTCCAGGACGTCCGGACGGTTGGTAGCGGCGATGACGATGATGCCGTCATTCATCTCGAAGCCGTCCATCTCCACCAGCAACTGGTTGAGGGTCTGCTCACGCTCATCGTGACCTCCGCCCATGCCGGCGCCACGATGGCGACCGACGGCGTCGATCTCGTCGATGAAGATGATGCACGGGGCGTGCTTCTTCGCCTGGTCGAACATGTCGCGAACGCGACTGGCACCGACACCGACGAACATTTCGACGAAGTCGGAACCGGAAATGGTGAAGAACGGCACTTTCGCCTCGCCGGCCACAGCCTTGGCCAGCAGCGTCTTACCGGTACCCGGCGAGCCGACCATCAGCACGCCGCGCGGGATACGACCACCCAGGCGCTGGAACTTGCCTGGATCGCGGAGGAATTCCACCAGCTCGCTGACTTCTTCCTTGGCCTCGTCGCAACCGGCGACGTCGGCGAAGGTGGTCTTGACTTGGTCTTCGGAAAGCAGGCGCGCCTTGGACTTGCCGAAGCTCATCGGGCCGCCCTTGCCGCCGGCACCGCCCTGCATCTGGCGCATGAAGAACATGAACACGGCGATGATCACGAGAATCGGGAAGCTGGCGACCAGCAACTGAGTCCAGATGCTCTGCTGCTCGGGCTGCTTGCCTTCGATGACCACATTGTTGTCGATCAGGTCGCCGATCAGACCACCATCCTGGATAGCAGGACGAATGGTCTTGAAGCCTTCGCCATCGGTGCGCTTGCCGGTGATCACGTAACCATCGACGGTGACGTGCTCGACGCGCCCTTCCTTGACCTGTTCGATGAACTGCGAGTAGCTCAGGGTCTGCGGCTCGCTCGGGCTGGAGAAGTTGTTCATCACGGTAACCAGCACCGCCGCGATGATCAGCCACAGGATCAGATTCTTTGCCATGTCGTTCAATTAGCTACCCTCTGAAGCAGGCCTCGTGGCGAAGCAGGCTTCCCATGACGACCAATGATATACCGACCTAACTTACACCAAACGCCCGCGTCCCGCAGGCACCGTCTGTAACCCTTTATGAGGTTTCTGCCACTGAGACCGACAGAGCGGAGACCAGTTTCAACTCATAAACCACGAAAACCGCGCGCCAACAGATATTGCTCACGAGAACGATCTCGTGACGACAGCGGCTTGCGCATCTGCACCTTGTCGAAAGTCTCGCGCACCTGCTTGTGGTACGCATCGAAGCCCTCGCCCTGGAAAATCTTGATCAGGAAATCACCGCCAGGCCGCAATACTCGCCCTGCCAGATCCAGCGCCAACTCACACAGGTACATGGCGCGCGCCTGATCAGCGGTCCTCACCCCACTCATATTGGGGGCCATATCGGAAATAACAAGGTCGACCGGATTTTCCCCAATGGCTTCGAGCAACTGGGCGAACACCGCATCGTCGGTAAAGTCGCCCTGAATGAAGGTAACGTCGGGGATGGCGTCCATTTCCAGAATGTCGGAGGCGATCAGGCGGCCCTTGTCACCAATCACTCGACTGGTGACCTGCGACCAGCCGCCCGGCGCAGCGCCGAGGTCGACCACGGTCATGCCGGGACGCAGAATGCGATCCTTCTCCTGGATTTCCAGCAACTTGTAGCTGGCGCGCGAACGATAGCCGTCCTTCTGTGCCATCTTCACGTAGGGATCGTCGAAATGTTCTTTCAGCCAACGCTGGCTGGTCTTGGAACGTGCCACTGAAACCTCGAATTCAACGGGTCATGAATAACTGCGCGGGCTCGGGTAAGATAGGCGCCGTTTTCCAGACCGAATTAGGTACTAACGATTATGCCGCTCACTCAAGAGCAGAAGAAACAATTCAAATCTATCGGCCACCACCTGAAACCTGTATTGATCGTGGCTGACAATGGTTTGACCGAGGGCGTGCTGGCCGAACTGGACCGCGCTCTGAACGATCACGAGCTGATCAAGGTACAGCTGCGTCTCGCCGAACGCGAGGATCGCCAGACTGCCATCACCGCCCTGTGCGAAGCCGGTCGCGCCGAGCTGGTGCAGTCGATCGGCAAGGTCGCCCTGCTCTATCGCAAGAACCCCAAGCCGAATCGCAACCTGTCCAACGTGATCCGCTACCAGGGCTGAGCAGGCGTGGGAGCGGATTTGTTCGCGTCACAGCGGGCCAGCGCCACGCGTTGATCGCGAATGAATTCGCTCCTGCAGAACACCCGCTAGCGCCTCGCCGGCATGCCCGGAACCGGCTGCAGCACCAGCAATAGCCCACAGAATGCCATCACCAGATAGCTGAAGCGTAGCCAGTACTCGGCCTGCGGCCATTGGTGCAACGCGACGAAATAACTCAGGGCCATGACCGCAACGGTCAACAAGAGCTGCCCGCGCATATCCCGCCACAGACTCGAGAGCCCGTCACTGCGCAGTAGCGCAACGGCCTGCAGCGCCACGCATACGGCCGTCAGACCAACCAGCAGCGGCGCCAGGCGCTCGGCTATTTCCTGCACCAGCAGAGGTGCCAGGCCGGTCTGGCCGATGGCCGGCAGAATGACGAAATGCAATAACCACAAGCCGCCGACCCAGAGGGTCTGGGCCAGCTGCCAACTGACGGCAGCGGCCCGCGACGGCAGGTGTGGCTTAGACGTGACGGACTTCGACAATCTCGTACTCGACCAGGCCACTGGGCGTCTGCACGCCGACCACATCACCCTCGCTCTTGCCCACCAGGGCACGGGCGATGGGCGAACCGACGGAGATTTTGCCCTGCTTGATGTCGGCTTCGTCTTCGCCAACGATCTGGTAGGTCACGCTTTCGTCGGTTTCGACGTTGGCGATTTCCACCGTAGTGCCGAAGATCACCTTGCCGGTGTGCTCGATGCTGGTGACATCAATGATCACCGCGTTCTGCAGGCGGCCTTCGATGTCACGCACACGCGCCTCGACCATGCCCTGCTCCTCACGGGCGGCGTGGTATTCGGCGTTTTCCTTGAGGTCGCCCAGCTCGCGAGCCTCGGCAATCGCCTGGCTCAGTGCGGGACGACGCACCTTGGTCAGGTGCGCCAGCTCTTCTTCCAGGGCGCGAGCGCCCTGGACGGTCATGGGGTACTTGTTCATGCCTTGATTCCTGCATGCAGATCCTGCAGCCGGCGCACGGTCTTCTCGGGACCGAACTTGAGCGCCTCACAGACCGCCTGCCCCGCCGCGATGGTGGTGGTGCAGTAGATCTTGTGCTGCAGAGCGTTACGACGGATCGAGTAGGAGTCAGCGATGGACTGACGCCCCTCGGTGGTATTGATGATCAGGGTGACTTCGTCGTTCTTGATCATGTCGACCACGTGCGGACGACCTTCGGTCACCTTGTTCACGCGGCGCACCGGCAGACCGGCAGCCTCGATCACCTTGGCGGTGCCAGCGGTGGCGACCACCTCGAAGCCGAGGCTGACCAGATCACGGGCAACCTGTACCGCCTGCTCCTTGTCATCCTCACGCACGCTGATGAAGGCGCAACCGGTGTTCGGCAGGATCTCGCTGGCACCGACCTGGGCCTTGGCGAAGGCTTCGCCGAAGCTGTCGCCGACACCCATCACTTCACCAGTGGATTTCATCTCCGGGCCGAGGATCGGGTCGACACCCGGGAACTTGGCGAAGGGGAACACCGCTTCCTTGACGCTGAAGAACGGCGGAATGATTTCCTGGGTGTAGCCCACCTCGGCCAGGGTCTTGCCGGCCATGACGCGAGCAGCCACCTTGGCCAGCGACTCGCCCACGCACTTGGAGACGAACGGCACGGTACGCGAGGCGCGCGGGTTCACTTCGATGACGTAGATGTCTTCGCCCTGTACGGCCATCTGCACGTTCATCAGGCCGATCACGCCGAGCTCCAGGGCCATTTTCTTGACCTGCTCGCGGATCTCGTCCTGAATGTGCGCCGGCAGCGAGTAAGGCGGCAGTGAGCAGGCGGAGTCACCGGAGTGCACGCCGGCCTGTTCGATGTGCTGCATGATCGCGCCGATCACCACGGTTTCACCGTCGCTGACCGCATCCACGTCCACTTCGATGGCGCAGTTGAGGAAGCGATCGAGCAGCACCGGGCTGTCATTGGACACCTTCACCGCTTCGCGCATGTAGCGCTTGAGTTCTTCTTCTTGGTAGACGATTTCCATCGCCCGGCCGCCCAGTACATAGGATGGACGCACCACCATCGGGTAGCCGATGTTCTTCGACAGGGCCAAAGCCTCGTCTTCGCTGCGCGCAGTAGCGTTGGCCGGCTGACGCAGGTTCAGGCGCTGCACCATCTGCTGGAAGCGCTCGCGGTCTTCGGCGCGGTCGATGGCCTCGGGGCTGGTGCCGATGATCGGCACGCCGGCTTCTTCCAGGGCGCGGCAGATCTTCAGCGGGGTCTGGCCGCCGTACTGCACGATCACGCCTTTCGGCTGCTCGACGCGGACGATTTCCAGCACGTCTTCCAGGGTCACCGGCTCGAAGTACAGGCGATCGGAGGTGTCGTAGTCGGTGGAGACGGTTTCCGGGTTGCAGTTG
>NZ_DJSX01000061.1:0-1785 GCF_002439135.1 Pseudomonas sp. UBA6323
GCCTGGTGGGTTACGCGACGCACTACCTGCGCGGCGCCTGTGCGATTTGCCACGAGCGTCGCTAACCCACCCTACGGGGTCATTCGGCGTCGGGTTCGGCCCACTCACAGAAGCAGCCCACCGCCAGGGTGTTGCTGGCATCCACCTTGCGCCCGGCTGCCAGCGCTTCGAGTATGGGTTCGATGAAGCTGTTGCTCGAGTTGCACACCAGGCCTTCGCTGTAAGGGCCGAAGTAGGCCAGTCGGCCCTGCCTGTCCCAGATCGCCACGGCGGGGCTGGCCGGCAGGTTGGCGCTGCCGGGTAGTTCGCCCAAGGGCTGCAGCGCGGCCAGTTCGGCGGGCAGGCGGCCCTGGCTGCCGGGCTTTTGTACGACATGGAACTGCACGCCTTGCGGCGCATAGTGTTCGATCAGCTCGGCGAGATGCTGCTGGTTACCGACGTTGCACGGGCAGGCTGGGTCCCAGAAGTGCACCAGGCGGATCGTGCCGGGTCCGCTCAGCTCGGCGGGCAGCTGCAGCTCGGCGCCGGAGAACACTGCTGCGCGCTCGTCGAAGGTGCGCAGGTAACGCGTTTCGAACCAGCGGTAGGCCAGCGCCAGACCGACCAGCGAGGCCAGGGTGAGCACGGCAATGAGCAGGTTCTTGCGGGACAGGCGGGGCATGATCGGGCCAGGTAAAAAAGGGCGTGTAGCTTGCCACGATGCGCCTGGCAGCTGAATATCGCAGCATTTGAGGAGTTGTCGCGGGATCGCCCAACAGTCGCCCGCAATTGATGGAAAGCCTTATGTCAGAGCCGTTTCAGCCCGATCAACTCCGCCCTCTGCTGCGACCCTTGGCCGCAGCACGCCTGGATTTGCCCGCACTGCAGGCCTATCGCAGCTTCTACGGCTTCGACCTGGCTGCGCGCTTTGCCGGGCTGGACAACCGCCTCGGCAGCTTCAATGCCGCCGGCTACCAGATTGCCGTGCAGCTGTGGGCGCCGGCCGAGCCGCAAGGCACCCTGTTGTTGCTGCATGGCTATTACGACCATATGGGCCTGTACCGGCACGTGGTCGACTGGGCACTGAGCATGAATTTCGCCGTGCTCGCCTGCGACCTGCCGGGGCATGGCCTGTCCAGCGGGGCGCGCGCCAGCATCAGTGACTTCGCCGAATATCAGCAGGTTCTCAGTGGCCTGTTCGAGCAGGCCGGCGAGCTCGGGCTGCCACAACCCTGGCATCTGTGTGGCCAGAGCACGGGCGGCGCGATCCTGCTGGATTATCTGCTCGCCGATGGCAAACGGCCGGAGCTAGGGCAGAGCATCCTCCTCGCGCCGCTGGTGCGGCCACGTGCCTGGGGCTGGTCGAAGCTCAGCTATCGCCTGCTCAGCCCTTTCGTGCGCGAGATCCCGCGGCGCTTCAGCGACAACTCCAGTGACGCCACCTTCATCGACTTCGTGCACAACCTCGACCCGCTGCAGCCGCGCAGCCTGCCGACCTCCTGGGTCGGTGCGCTGGCTCAGTGGGTGCCGAGAATCGAGGCGGCCGGGCGCAGTGAACACAGCCCGCTGATCATTCAGGGCGAGGCGGATATGACGGTGGACTGGCGCTATAACCTCGAGGTATTGCAGGACAAGTTCCGTCAGCCCGAGGTTCTGCGCCTGACCGAGGCGCGCCATCACCTGGCCAACGAGAACGAGGCGCTGCGACGGCGCTACTTCGATTTCCTGCGTGAGCGACTAGCGTGATTCCCCGCGGCCTCACAAAAGATAGGAGCGGGTTTATCCGCGATGGGCGTTAGCGCCGGA
>NZ_DJSX01000061.1:1819-3940 GCF_002439135.1 Pseudomonas sp. UBA6323
ATAAATTCGCTCCTACAAGGGAGCGTCGCGTTTCAGATCTCCTGAGGCCCCACTCACGCTGGTTTCAGATGCCCTGGGGCGCGGGCTCCAGCTCGTTGGTGCTCATGCCCACCGCCAGGCCGGCGCGCAGCGACTGCAGGGCGGCCTGGTAATAGACCTTGCCGGCGTCGGATTGGGCGAATTCGACGAACTGCTCCAGTTCCGGGTCGCTCAACTCGCGATAGACGTGCAGCAGGGTGTTGTCGAGGTCCTGCTCGATCTGCGCCATCAGGCGCTCGCGCTGGCCATTGAGCAGCCCCTGGGCCTGGCCGCCGCCGAGCAGGCCGGGAATCATCTGGCTGAGGCTGTCGGCCGCCACGCCGGCCAGTGCCAGGCTGACTTCGGCGCCGGCCTCCTTGGCGGGAATGGCCTGGGCCAGGTGACGAATCAGCAGGCGACGGGTGGCGTCGGCGTCGGTGCGCGGCAGGCCGTTGGCGTACTTGGCCAACTGATCGCTGCGGGTAGCCAGCGTCTCTGCGGCGACGATCTTGCGACCCAGCGCAGATTCGAAAAAGGCCAGTGCCGGCTGCGGGTCGGCCAGCTCCACGCGTAGGCTATTCTGCGCGCGCTGGTCGATGGCGGCAGCGGCGAAGCGGCGGTTGCTGTTATCCACCAGCGCCTGGAACACCGCCGGTGGCAGTGTGCTGCGGTAGCGCTGCTGGGCGGCGTCGAGTGCCTGGTTGAAATGTTCGCGCTGTTGCGGCCAGCCTGCAGCCTGGTAAAGGCGCAGGTGATCGTCGGCCAGGGCCGGCCAGCTCAGGCCAATCAGCAACAGGGCAAACAGAACGCGCATCGAGAACTCCTTGGCAAACTTTCCCAGCCGGCCGCAGGCTGTTGCGGCCGGTTATTTTCGGTGGCTGACAGGGGGCTTGTCGAGCTATGTCTAGCGGCCATCCGGCGCTGTACAATCGCCGCCATGACCGAACCCTGCCAGCAAGACCTCTTTTCCAACCTTATAGACGACCTCGCCAGCCAGGGCTGGTCGCAACGGGCGTTGTTCGCCCCTGAGATTCTGACCCGCGAACTGGCCAGCGAGTGCCGTAAGCGTGAGCGCAGTGGCGAGCTGAGCGCGGCCAGTGTTGGGCGTGGCAGCGCCCAGCAGGTGCAGGAGGGCATTCGCGGGGATCGTATCCAGTGGCTGGAACCAGGCGAGAGCGAGGCCTGTGACCGCTATATGCAGCTGATGGACGACCTGCGCCAGACGCTGAATCAGGAGCTGTTTCTCGGGCTCGAGGATTTCGAGTGCCATTTTGCCTGCTACGAGCCGGGCGCTTTCTACCTGCGCCATCTCGACCGCTTCCGTGACGATGATCGACGTACGGTCTCGGCGGTGCTGTACCTGAACGACAACTGGCAGGCCGAGCAGGGCGGCGCGCTGCGCCTGTACCTGAATGACGGGCGCGAGCATGACGTGCTGCCGCAGGCGGGCACCCTGGCGCTGTTTCTTTCCGGAGAGATGCCCCATGAGGTGCTGCCCGCCACCCGCGAGCGGCTGTCGCTGACAGGCTGGTTCCGGCGCCGCGGTACGGACGTGCTCTGAGCCGCCGGCGCTGGCCGGACAGGGGGAGACGATGCAGAAGATCTTGGTCAGCCGCTGCCTGCTCGGGCATCGGGTGCGTTACGACGGTGGTGCCCACGGCCCCTTCGATCTGCTCCAGCAGTGGCTCGATGAGGGACGGGTAGTGGCGCTGTGTCCGGAAGTGGCGGGAGGCTTACCCACGCCGCGCCCTCCAGCGGAGATCCATGGCGGTCAGGGCGGTGCGGTGCTGGACGGGCGCCTGCCGGTGCTGACGATCGACGGTGAAGACGTTACCGCCGCGTTCGTCGACGGCGCCGAGCAGGCGCTGGCCTTGGTGCGCGAGCATGGCATCCAACTGGCCCTGCTCAAGGCGCGCAGCCCATCGTGCGGCAATCTGGAGAACTACGACGGCAGCTTCGGTGGTGTGCGGGTGCCGGGCGAGGGCGTCACCGCGGCCTTGTTGAAGCGAGCTGGGATTAGGGTGTTCAACGAAACGCAGCTCGGCGAGGCGGCTGCCGAGCTGGCGCGGTTGGAGCAGGCTTGATGTAGCCCGGATGCAATCC
>NZ_DJSX01000031.1:0-25630 GCF_002439135.1 Pseudomonas sp. UBA6323
GCCGATGTCCTTGTGGTTGGTGGTCAGCACCCAGCGCATCAGGCCCTTGGCCGGGCCATGGTGGTGGTCAGTATGACCGTGATCGATCACTGCACTCATGTCCTTACTCCTGCGCCTTGGAGAAATCGAGAATGTCCTTGGGCGTGACCATCTCACCGAGGTTGTTGCCCCAGGCATTGCGCTCGTAGGTGATGATGGCGGCCAGGTCGACCGGCGACAGCTGCTTGCCGAAGGCGGCCATGGAGGTGCCCGGCTTGCCGTTGTAGACGATGTCGATGTGGCCCTCGGCCGGCCCGGTGGCGATGGCCGAACCCTTGAGCGCCGGGAACATCGGCGGCAGGCCTTCGCCGTTGGCCTGGTGGCAGGCGACGCACGCCGTGTTGTAGGCCTTCTCGCCGCGCGCCATCAGCTCTTCCATGGTCCATTCCTTGCTGGTCAGCTCGCGCTCGGCAGCCGCAGCCTGCTTGCGTTCGGCCAGCCAGGCGTCGAAGTCCTCCTTGGACTTGGCCTCGACCACCACCGGCATGAAACCGTGGTCCTTGCCGCACAGCTCGGTGCATTGGCCGCGGTAGATGCCCGGCTCTTCGATGCGCGTCCAGGATTCGTTGATGAAACCGGGGATGGCGTCCTTCTTCACCGCCAGCGCCGGCACCCACCAGGAGTGGATCACGTCGGCAGCAGTGATGAGGAAGCGCACCTTGGTGCCCACCGGCACCACGAGTGGTTCATCGACTTCCAGCAGGTAGTGTTCGCCCTTGGCTTCGCGGTTGTTGATCTGCGAGCGCGGCGTGGTCAGGTTGCTGAAGAACTCGACGTCGTGGCCCAGGTACTTGTAGTGCCACTTCCACTGGTAGCCGGTGATCTGGATGTCCAGTTCGGACTCGGAAGTGTCGTAGATCTCGATCAGCGTCTTGGTCGCCGGGATCGCCATCACCACCAGAATGGCCAGTGGCACGACGGTCCAGAGAATCTCGACGGTGGTACTTTCGTGGAAGTGCGCAGGCTCCTGGCCGGTGGAGCGGCGGTGCATGATCATCGACCAGAACATGGCGCCGAATACCAGTATGCCGATCACTACACAGATCCAGAAGATGGTCATGTGCAGGTCGAACACGGAGCGGCTGACGTCGGTTACACCGGGCGTCATGTTGACCGTCCACTGGGCGTGCGCCGAGCCTAATGCCAGCCACAGCAGGAGGCCCATCCAGACTCGTGGATGTCGCATCATTGCGGGTTCCCCTTGATTGTTCTTGTTATCCCGCCGGCTGAGCCTGCGGCTAAGGGATCGACTGCCAATAGGGCATGCGTTGCGGACTCACTGTCCACGAAGCACACCCGACTGCTGGCGACTGCTGCCGAAACCTCTCCGTGCGTGAGCCCGTCCGGTTCCATCAGGTACTGCCTTTCGAAATCGAGTATAGACGGCGACTTTCACCTCGCAACGTACCAGCGAAAATGGCCGAAGCCACACAGCCCTTGTCCTAAACGCCGCGGCTGCTGCGGGCTGTAGCCGTTCTGATACAGGTGGATATAGCGGACTCGCATAAGTATGAAAAAGTTATGACAATCGTGTCTTAGCCGACCGCAGGAGCCGGCTAAGGTTCACGTCCATGTCCTGATATGTAGGAGCAGTCATGAACACCGCCGCCCTTCGTCAATTGATCGCCCATGCTCGTCAGCAGGAAAGCGGCAGCCAAGCGCTCGCCCATTTTCTCCAGGCTCAGCTGGATCGCCTGCATCCGTCCATTCGCCTGCCCGAGGGCGACGCGCAGGGCGCGCTGGCTGCCTTCGTCATCGCCTATATCGAGGAGGTACCGGACGTGCTGGATGCCGCCGCCGAGGTGGCGCGCGAAGCCGGAATCGAGTCCGCGGTGAAGCCCGTGCTGAAGATCGCCGAGCATTTCTTCCTGCAACCACCGGCCTTGATGGACGGCCACGAAGGGCTGGAAGGCCTGCTCGACGAGGCCTATCTGGCCCATCGCCTGGTGGAGGAGGTCAACGACCGCTACATCGCCCACTTCAGCCAGCCACTGATCCCGCTGGACACCACGCGTGCCAATCTGATCGCGCATCAGTTGATCGGCGAGCCCTTCGCCAACCAGCTCGATGAAGCCGTGCATCACGCTCTGGCCGGCATGCTCGATGGCGCCAGCTTCGACCAGCCCTCAGTGCAGGCCTACCGCGAGCGCCTGGCGGCGCCGAGCACCACATTGGCCTGGCGGCGCTGGCCCTGCCTGTCGCAGCAGCTGGGTGTGGAGTTGCAGCTCAAGGGCTGATCGCCAGCAGGATCAGCGACAGGGTCAGCAGCGAGCCGAGGGTGGAGAACAGGATCGCCCGCGACACCAGCGCTGCCTGGCGCTGGTAATACTCGGCGAGCATGAACGGCCCGGTGCCGGTAGGCAGCGCGCTGAGCAGCAGCGCGGCGTGCGCCCAGAACGGCGGCAGGTCGAGCAGCACGAAGGCGATGAACCAGGTCACCAGCGGCTGCAACACCAGCTTTAACGTCACCAGCGGCCAGGCACCTTCACTCGGCCCGCTCTGCCGCTGCGCCAGGAACAACCCCAGCGAGACCAGCGCACAGGGCACGGTGGCGGCACCGAGCAGGCGCAGGAACTCGTCCAGCGCTGCCGGCAGTTGCACACCGCCCAGCGCCCAGGCCGCACCGAGCAACGGTGCCACCACCAGCGGATTCTTCAGCAGCGCCGAGACCACCTGCACGATGGCGCCGCCCAGGCCCTTGTCGCTCTGCAGGCCCACCTCGATGCACACCACCGCCAGGCCGAACAATACGCAGACCACCATCAGCGAGGCGATCAGTGCCGGCGCCATACCGTCATCACCGAGCACCAGCACGCACAGCGGAATGCCGATGTAGCCGGTATTGGCGTAGCCGGCGCTGAGCCCGTCGATGCTGGCGTCGACCAGGCTGCCGGTGGTTTTCCAGCGATACGCCAGGGTGGCGAGAAATACCGCGAGCATGCCGCCGGTGAAGGCGAGCAGGAAGCCGGGCTGCCAGATCTGCGCCCAGTCGGCCTTGGCGGTCAGGCTGAAGAGCAAGGCCGGCAGGCCGAGCCAGACCACGAAGCGGTTCATCTCCGAAGCGGCGGTCGGCCCCAGGCGATTGGTGCGCCGGCAGATGAACCCGACCAGAATCAGACCGAAGATCGGCAGCAGCACATTGAGAACGGTGGACATCGAACTACGCCAGCGACAGGGGAGGACCGAGCCTAGGGGCGCTAGCGATCCAGGGCAAGCCATTGCCTGTGATTCGATGACGTCCGCTGGCGTCTAGCACTGACCTGCCGGGACGCTCCCCGGCCTACTCGCGAGCCCGAACATGCAAGCGCTGTTGAACGAAATTCTCGATGAAGTCCGCCCGCTAATCGGCCAGGGCAAGGTGGCCAATTACATCCCGGCGCTGGCCGGCGTGGCGCCCGATCAGTTGGGCATCGCCGTGTATGGCAACGATGGCCAGTTGCATGTCGCCGGCGATGCGCAGTTGCCCTTTTCCATCCAGAGTATTTCCAAGGTGTTCAGCCTGGTGCAGGCCATCGGCCACAGCGGCGAAGGCATCTGGCAGCGCCTGGGCCACGAGCCGTCCGGCCAGCCGTTCAACTCGCTGGTGCAGCTCGAGTTCGAGCGTGGCAAGCCGCGCAATCCGTTCATCAACGCCGGCGCATTGGTGATCTGCGACATCAACCAGTCGCGCTACGCCGCGCCGGCGCTGTCGATGCGCGACTTCGTCCGGCGTCTGTCGGGCAACCCCGAGGTGACGGTGGACAACCATGTCGCCGAGTCCGAATACCAGCACCGCGCGCGCAATGCCGCGGCGGCGTATCTGATGCAGTCGTTCGGCAACTTTCACAATGACGTCGAGGCTGTGCTGCGCAGCTACTTCAGTTGCTGCGCGCTGCGCATGAGCTGCGTCGATCTGGCGCGCGCCTTTGGCTTCCTGGCCAACCAGGGCTTCTGCAAGCACAGCGGCGAGCAGATTCTCTCGCCGCGGCAGAGCAAGCAGATCAACGCCATCATGGCCACCAGCGGGCTGTACGACGAGGCCGGCAACTTCGCCTACCGCGTCGGCCTGCCCGGCAAGAGCGGCGTCGGCGGTGGCATCGTCGCCGTCGTGCCGGGGCGCTTCAGCGTCTGCGTGTGGTCGCCCGAGCTCAACGCCGCCGGCAATTCGCTGGCCGGGATCAAGGCGCTGGAGCTGCTCAGCCAGCGCATCGGTTGGTCGGTTTTCTGACTCGATGGGCTATGGTCGCAGCAGGCCGCACCTTCGTGCGGCCACTGACGTGAAGATCAGGAGTGCCCATGTCGATGCCCGAATACCACATGTTCGCCGCCGCGCCCGCGCCGGTCGCGCCGTTCTCCCATGCTTGCGAAGCCGATGGCTGGGTGTTCATCACCGGCCAGTTGCCGATCGATCCGGGCAACGAAGCGGCGCCACTGCCGGAAGGCATCGAGGCGCAGACGCACAAGACCTTCGACAACCTGCTGGTGGTCCTCGAAGGGCTCGGCCTGGGCCTAGAGAACGTGGTGTCGGCGCGTGCCTTCCTCACCGATTTCTATGGCGACTACGCCCGCTTCAACGCGGTGTACGCCAGCTACTTCCCCGAAGGCAAGCGCCCGGCGCGCACCTGTATCGGCACCACGGGCCTGGCCCGCCACGCATTGGTGGAGATCGATTTCATCGCGCGGCGCCCCTGAGGCCGGCGTAGCCCGGATGAAATCCGGGAAGGAACGCCGCTATGGATGAATGCGGGCTACGGGAGCGGGTACATCGCGCTACAGCAGCTTGCGGTACTGCACGAAACCCGAGCGCTCGCCGATGCGCTCGTACAGCAGCTTGGCCTGGCTGTTGCTCTCGTGCGTCAGCCAGTGCACCCGCGAGCAGCCATTGGCGCGGGCCTGCTCGTAGACATGCTGGATCAGCTTGCGGCCGATACCGCCGCTACGCTCACCCTTGGCGACGAACAGGTCCTGCAGGTAGCAATAATCCCCGGTGGTCCAGGTCGTGCGATGGACGACCCAGTGCACCAGACCGACGGCCTGATCACCGCGCCAGGCCAGCGCGGCGCCCATGGGCTCGGCGGGGTCGAGAAAGCGCTGCCAGGTGACGGCGCCGGTCTCGGCCGGGATATCGGTCATGTAGAAGCGCTGGTAGCCCTGCCATAAGGGCAACCAGGCGGAGTGATCGGCAGCGACTACAGGGCGAATTTCGATACTCATCGTCCTTCCTCTGTTTGGGCAGGTGGATCAGTCGCTCATCTCACCACAGAGATCGCGTGCCAGCCAGTGCTCCACCTCGGCTTGCGTCAATCCGGCGCCGAGTAGGGCGAACAGCTTGCCCAGCGCGGCCTCACGGGTCATACCGCCGCAGGACACTAACCCGGCCTCGGCAAGACGACTGCCGGCGGCGTACACGCCGAACTGCACATGCCCCTGCGCGCACTGGCTTATCGCCGCCAGCACCGCGCCGCGCGCATGGGCATCGCGCAGCACCGCCATCAGCTCGGCATCACCGGCCGGGCCGGTACCGCTACCGTAGCACTCCAGCAGCACGCCCTTCACGCCACTGTCGAGCAGGGCGCTGAGGTGACCCGCCTGCACGGCCGGATGCAGCGGCAGTACGGCTACATTCACCCGCTCGCGCGCCTGACGGTAGTCGATAAGGGCGCTGATCGCGACATGCTCGGCCTGACGCTGACGCGGCAGCACCTGGAAGGCATCGAAGGCATCGCTGCGCAGCTTCGAACAGCGCGCGCCGTGCAGCAGCTGACCGTTGAAGTACAGGTGCACGCCCGGCGTCACGCCGCGGTGCAGCGCACGCATGGCGCCGAACAGGTTGGGCCAGGCATCGCCGCCGGCCACACCGGCCGGCTGCATGGCACCGGTCAGTACCACCGGCACGTCGAGGCCGAGCAGCAAAAAGCTCAGCGCCGCAGCGCTGTAGGCCAGCGTATCGGTGCCATGCAGCACCAGCACGGCGTCATGGCCATGCGTCTCCACGGCCGTGACGATCTCTTCACGTAGCGCCAGCCAGTGACCGGGGTTCATGTTGGCGCTGTCGATCAGCGGCAGCAGCTCGCGAAAGCTCCACTGCGGCAGTTCGCTGGTGTTCTCGCTGGCTTGCTGGGTACGCATGCGCGCCTCGAAACCCGAGGCCGGCGCCAGGCCGTCTGCGCTCATCTGCATACCGATGGTGCCGCCTGTGTACAGCACCAGGAGTTTTTCTGGGGTCGCCATGGGCTCTCCTCGCAAATCACGGGCAAAAGCAACGTTCACAACATCGCTCACGACTGCCCGAAGAATGGCTGCCAGAGTTCGGCAGGCCAAGAAAAAGGGGGCCTTGCCCCCTTTTTTCCGTCTGAGTCAGATCAGCGCTGGTAGGCGCGATCACCGACCTGCGCCGGGTCGGCGGCATTGCTCGACTGGTTGTCCCACACGGCAGGGTCGAGGTCCAGATCGGCGAACTGCTTGGCATCGAACACCGGCGACTTCACACCCGCCTTGACCTGGCTATCGTAGTCGCGCATCACCCTCAGGCCTACCTTGAACAGCAGCGCCAGGGCGATCAGGTTACAGATCGCCAGCAGACCCATGGTCACGTCGGCGAAAGCGAACACGGTCCCCAGGTCCTGCACCGAACCCCACAGCACCAGGCCGATCACCAGCACACGGTAAACCATCACCGGGCCGCGCTTCTGGCTGAAGAAGCCCAGGGCGTTTTCGCCGAGGTAGTAGTTGTAGATCAGCGTGGTGAAGACGAACAGCAGCAGCGCCAGGCTGATGAATACCCGGCCCCACTCGCCGACCACGGCCGCGACGGCGCTCTGGGTCAGGACCACACCAGCCTGTTCCATACCCGGCTGGTAGACGCCCGAGAGCAGGATGATCAGCGCGGTGCAGCTGCACAGGATCAGGGTGTCGATGAATACGCTGAGCGACTGCACGATGCCCTGCGCAGCCGGGTGCTTGACCTCGGCGACGGCGGCCACGTTCGGCGCGCTGCCCAGGCCGGCCTCGTTGGAGAACAGGCCGCGCTTGACGCCCATGATGATGGCTGCGCCGATACCACCGGCGAAGGCCGGCTCGAGGCCGAAGGCGCTGTTGAAGATCAGGGCGAAGGTGGCCGGCACCTCGCCGATGTTCATGCCAATCACCAGCACTGCCATGGCGATGTAGGAGAACGCCATGACCGGCACCAGCACGTCGGCGAACTGCGCGATGCGCTTGATGCCGCCGAAGATGATCAAGCCAATCACCACGGTCAGGGCGATGCCGCTGGCCAGGGTCGGAACGCCGAAGGTGTCATGCAGCGAGCTGGCGACGGTGAAGGACTGCACGGCGTTGAAGCCGAAGCCGAAGGTCACCAGCAGCAGGATCGACACGACGATGCCCAGCCAGCGCTGACCGAGGCCGTGCTGGATGTAGAACGCCGGGCCACCGCGGTAGCCGCCATCGGCTTCGCGACGCTTGTACAGCTGGGCCAGGGAGCACTCGAAGTAGCTGGTGGCCATGCCGACCAGGGCCACGATCCACATCCAGAAGATGGCGCCCGGGCCACCGAGCATGATCGCCACCGAAACACCGGCGATGTTGCCGGCGCCGACGCGGCCGGCCACCGAGAGCATCAGGGCCTGGAACGAGCTGAGCTGGCCCGGCTGGCGCTGCAAGGCCTCGCTGAAGATGCGGAACATGCTGCCGAAGTAGCGGAGCTGGACGAAGCGTGAGGCGATGGTGAAGTACAGGCCGAGACCGATCAGCATCACGATCAGCAGCTTGCTCCAGATGAGGTCATTGAGAAGATCGAGCATGGAGGCTTTCTCTCTTGTTGTTCTGAGTGGGAATACGCCCCGCCGGGCGGATTGCGGAATGGTTCGCGATAGAGGCCTCATCGGGCAATTTCGCAGGTAGCGGCGAAATGACGCGAGTTGATGCTAGAATCGCGTCATTCGCATCAGCTGGAGCAGCTATATGTCCGATTCCCTCGGCACCAACCTGAAACTGCTCTGCAGCCACTACCGCTCGATTGCCGAGGTGTGTCGCAAGCTGGCGATCAATCGTGCGCAGTTCAATCGCTACCTGGCCGGGCTGAGCCGGCCGACCTCGCACAACCTCAAGCGTATCTGCGATTTCTTCGGTGTCGAACCCTTCGAACTGGCCATGCCGGCTGAGCAATTCTCCCGCCTGATCGGCGCCCGCAGCGGCGCTGCGCAGCAGCAAGGCGGCAGCAATCCGCTGCTGGAACTGTTCGCCCCGCTGCGTCGCCAGGCCAGCCCGATGGAGCGCTATTGCGGCTACTACTTCGAATATTCCAACTGCATGTCGGTGCCGGGGCACGTGCTGCTGTCACTGGTGCACCTGCGCGAGGAGCGCGGCAACTACCTGTTCGAGCGCCAGGAGCGCCAGGAACGTCAGGAGTCCACCCGGGGTGGCAGCGAGGACTGGGTGCGCTGTCGCTACCTGGGCACCGCGTTCTTCCTGCAGGACCGCCTGTTTCTGGTGGACTACGAGTCGCTCACCGGCAACGAGATGAGTCAGACCATCCTCATTCCCAGCTTCAAGAGCCGCATCATCCGCCTCAACGGCATCAAGACCGGCGTTTCCAGCGGCGACCGCCGCACCCCGGCCTGCACCCGCGTGGTCTGGCAGTACCTCGGCAACGAGATCAACCGGGTCAACGCCTATCGTCAACTGATGCTCTACGCGCCGGACGACGCACGCATCGACGACGATATTCGCCAGCGCCTGGGCAGCGCGCAGGTGCGTGACGGATTGTTCGAGATGGAGTGACCTTCGCCGCCCGTTCAGACGCTACGCGGCAACCACAGCATCATCAACACACAGAACACCGTGAGGCCCATGCAGAACCACAGGAAGCGTCGCTGCCGGCGCAGCCGGGGCAGGTGAGTGGGCAAGGGCATGCCACAATCGCCGCATTCGAGCGCTGAAGCGGGTTGCGGGCGTTGGCAGTAGAGGCAGGTGCGGGTGCTCATGGCGCTACTCGAACTGTTCCAGGCGCTGCCGGTCCAGGATGCGGATGACCCGCGCCTGCTGGGTGATGATCTGCTCGTCGACCAGGCGGCGAATGATGCGCGAGAAGGTCTCGGGCTGAATCGACAGGTGCCCGGCGATCAGTTGCCGGGCCATCGGCAGCTCCACTTCGTCGCCATCGCTGCGCGCCAGTTGGGTGAGCAGGTAACGCACCACGCGGTGCGTGGCGTTCTTCAGCGACAGCGTTTCGATCTCATTGATGCGCTGGTGCAGGCGGATGCACAGCTTGCCGAGCAGGGCGAAGGTCAGCCGCGAGTTGCCCTGCAGCAGGCGCATGTAGGTGGCATTGGAGAAGCGGTACAGCTGCGTCGGGCCAAGCGCCTGAGCCGAGGCCACGTAGTCGGGGGTGTCCATCAGCATCATCGCCTCGGCGAAGGTATTGCGCTCGCCGATCACCTCGAACACCTTTTCCTGACCATCCGGGGTCAGGCGGTAGATTTTAACCGCCCCGGAGATCACGAAAAAGAACGCGTGCGCCGGCTCGCCCTGCATGAACAGGATGTCGCCCTTGTCGAGGTTGAGCAGTTGGCTGTCGGCCAGCAGTTCGTCCAGCTGTTCGTCGGCCATTGGCTCGAACAGGTGATGGCTGCGCAAGATCTGGTGATGAACGCGATGCTGCACCCGGGACGATTCCTGGCTGCCCGACGAGGCGATCATTCGGGTCGCAATGGTGTTACTGAACATGCTCGGTCTCCGGTGGTTCGGCATAGCGGGCGATGCCGTCCAAATCGAGGAGCACCACGTGCTGGCGCCCCAGTTCCAGCAGTCCGCGCTCCTTCCAGGCACTGAGCAGACGGCTGACGGTGTGCAGGGTGGTGCCGGTCATTTCCGCGAGGTTCTGACGCGACAGGGGAAAATCGATGCTGACGCCGTTGCCGGTGTGGCGCCCGGAATGCTGGGCCAGGCGCAGCAGGGCGTGCGCCAAGCGCTGTTCGACGCGCTCGGTGGACAACTCGCGGATACGCTGGTGGGCGTCCTGCAGGCGCTGCCCGAGCGCGCGCACCACATGCTCGCCCAAATGCGGGCAAACCCGGCTGAGCGACTCCCACTGCGCCGATGGCCAGCGCAGCACGCTGCTGTTCTCCACCGCGACGGCGGATGCCGGAAAATGGCTCAGCGCCATGGCGCGGGCAAGGCCGAACAACTCGCCGGCACAGACGTAGCGCACCACCACACGCTCGCCGGCCGGGGTCAGCTGAGAAATCTGCAGGTGGCCGCCGAGCAGAAAGAAGAAATGCCGGGCGGGCTCACCCTGCCGGAACACGAAATCCCCCTTGAGGACATCGCACCGCTGAGCGTGCGCCACGACGTGCTCGAGCTCGTCATCGCTCAAGGGCGAGAACAGAGGCAGGCGTGCGATCAGCTCGAGTTCGGGAGGCATAAGGCATCAATTCGGTGCAATGCGGCGGATGTGCTGATCGTAGCGCGTCGCCTGCGTCAGCCGCTGCGGTAAGTTGTCGCTGCCCACCACTTCTTTGTTCCAGGACAAAGAAGGCGAAGATCGCTTGCCCTGAAATGGTTCCAGCCAACCATAAAAGGGGACACAGCATGAAAGGCTTCAAACCGCTACTGATCGCCAGCGCCATCGCCCTGAGCTTCACCAGCACCTCGCTGCTGGCCGACACCACCGCTGGCCTGGAGCGGGTCAAGGTCGACCTGGTCGCGCCGCCACAAGTGCATGCGCATGAGCAGGCCACCAGCGCCAAGCCGAAGGTGGTGCAGTTCCGCATGACCATCGAGGAGAAGAAGATGGTCATCGACGGCCAGGGCACCACCCTGCAGGCCATGACCTTCGACGGCTCCATGCCCGGCCCGACCATGGTGGTGCACGAGGGCGATTACGTCGAGCTCACCCTGGTCAACCCGGCCAGCAACTCCATGCCGCACAACATCGACTTCCATGCCGCCACTGGCGCGCTGGGCGGCGCCAAGCTGACCCAGGTGGCCCCGGGCGAAGAAGTGGTGCTGCGCTTCAAGGCCGACCGCAGCGGCACCTTCGTCTACCACTGCGCGCCGGAAGGCATGGTCGCCTGGCACGTGCTCGCCGGCATGAGCGGCACCCTG
Source organism: Pseudomonas sp. UBA6323 (assembly GCF_002439135.1). NCBI lineage: Bacteria > Pseudomonadati > Pseudomonadota > Gammaproteobacteria > Pseudomonadales > Pseudomonadaceae > Pseudomonas > Pseudomonas sp. UBA6323. The sequence continues at coordinate 11,125 of NZ_DJSX01000031.1, forward strand.
ATGGTGTTGCCGCGCGACGGCCTCAAGGACCCGGAAGGCAAGCCGCTGCACTACGACCGCGCCTACACCATCGGCGAATTCGACCTGTACATACCCAAGGACAAGGACGGCAAGTACAAGGACTATGCCGACCTCGGCTCCAGCTTCCAGGACTCGCGCGAAGCGATGCGTACCCTGATCCCGACTCACGTGGTGTTCAACGGCAAGGTCGGTGCATTGACCGGCGACGGCGCCCTAACCGCCAAGGTTGGCGAGACCGTGCTGTTCATCCATTCGCAGGCCAACCGCGACACCCGCCCACACCTGATCGGTGGCCACGGCGACTGGGTCTGGGAAACCGGCAAATTCGACAACCCGCCGGAGAAGAACCTGGAAACCTGGTTCATCCGCGGCGGCTCGGCCGGGGCGGCGCTGTACACCTTCAAGCAGCCGGGCGTGTACGCCTACGTCAACCACAACCTGATCGAGGCGATGGAGCTGGGCGCTGCCGGCCACGTCAAGGTGGAAGGCGAGTGGAACGATGACCTGATGAAGCAGATCAAGGCCCCCGGCCCGATCACTGCGAAGTAAGGGCATGGCGATGAGAGCACTGCTGGTGGGTGCGATGCTGCTCGGCGGCTGCATGCAGACGAGCCGCATCGACGAAAACGACTGGGTACGGATCGCCGCCGGCACCGCACGGTACCAGGCCGCCGATGCCAGCGGTGCGACCTTCGAACAGCACAGCGACGGCTTCGCCATCATGCGCCGCCAGGTCAGCCAGGCGGAGTACGCGGCATGCGTCGCGGCCGGCGCCTGCCTGCCCCTGGATGGCGACTTGCGCGAGGCGAGCGCTGCCGACCTGGCCGTCGTGGGAGTCAGCTGGATGGACGCCAGCGCCTACGCCCAGTGGCTGACGCAGCGCACGGGCGTGGTTCACCGTCTGCCGACTTATGCAGAGTGGGTCCTGGCCGCTGGCGAGGCGTTCCAGGACATTCAGGCACAGGCCTTCGACGACGCCCGCAACCCGGCGCAACGCTGGCTGGCGGAGTACGACCGCGAATCCCGGCGCAAGCCGCTGGACCCTCGCCCGCGAGCGTTCGGCAGCCAGGGCAGCAACGCCAACGGCCTGCTCGATGTGGCCGGCAATGTCTGGGAATGGACCGACAGCTGCTTCGGCAAGGGCGACTTCTGCGGTATCCGCATCGCGGCCGGGCAACATCCCAGCGGGCTTTCCGACTTCGTCCGTGACCCGATCAGCGGTGCCTGCTCGGTAGGTGTGCCGCCGAGCAACCTGGGATTTCGATTGGTGCGGGAGTGATTCGCTGTTCCCCTGATTCACGGACAAGTCCGCTCCCACAAAAAAGCGACGGCATCTCTTCCTTCAAACCAGCGGCACACCCGCTCCCAACCTGTGGGAGCGGACCTGTCCGCGAAGCTTTTCTGCTGCTCTCGCAGCACGCCTGGGTATTTCGCCAAACTACTCGCTGATCATCCTGATCCACCGTTGCAGCTCCATTCGCGGACAAGTCCGCTCCCACAAAAGCGACGGCGTCTCTTCCTTCAAACCAGCGGCACACCGGCTTCCAAACTGTAGGAGCGGACTTGTCCGCGAAGCTCTTCCAGGCCAAAGCCTCAAGCCTCACAACCAGCAAGCATCCCACAGCGGATAGTCACCTATGCACTCGACAAGCCCCGCCCGCAAAGGATTGGCGATGATGTAACGCGCAACGGGCAGAAGGTCCTCCTCCCGGCGAATAGCGCGATCATGGAATCCCTGCTGCCACAGCACTCCCGAGCACCCAATCCTGCGGTTGATATGCCGCGCGCTATTACTCTTGATCCGCCGCATCAGCTTGTCCAGCGGCTTGCCGTGCAGCTCGACCAGCCAGTGCAGGTGATCCGGCATCACCACCCAGGCCAACGACGTCACCCAGCCCTCTTCGCTGGCGGCACGCAGCTCGGCCACCAGCAGGCGCGCCAGATCGAAATCGCCAAACAGTGGTTGGCGCCGTTGAGTGGCAGTGGTCAGCAGATAGGGATGGCCTGGCTGGCAGTGGCGGCCAAGGCGCAGGCGGTGGGATTGGGCGGGCATTCCTTTGCCTCCTTAAAAAAGCGAAGGCTTTGGTATAGCACAACGGACTGTTCATGCTGGCAAAGAGCTTCGCGGACAAGTCCGCTCTCACAGGTTCAGCAGCGCCTAGCCCATTGTGGGAGCGGACTTGTCCGCGAACGGGGTCCGCGACTACTTCAGCTCACGCGGCGCTTCGTCGCTCGTCACCGGATCTCGATCATCGCGCATCGAGCGGCGAAAGCCGCTGATCGCACCGCCCAGATCCGAGCCAATGCTGCGCAGGCGGCGGGTGCCGAACAGCATCATTACCAGCAGTGCGATGACCAACAGTTTCCACACACTCAAACCCATCATGGCGCTTATCTCCTCTGGTCAATCGCAGCTCAATGAACGGCATGGCCATGTGCATGCCCGTGCATGGCGCCACCATGCTGCTGGCCTGCGGCCTCCTGCAGCAGCGCCTGGTCGATCTCGTCAAAGCGCAGCACGCGCCCGCCGTGCATGGCCGCCAGCTGCTGCGCCTGCTTCTCGCTGGCGAAGCTGGCCAACGGCGCGCCCATGGCGTTCTTCAGCGAAATGCCGATCACGTAGAAGGCGCTGGTGGCATCGATCAGGTGTTCGTCGTCCGGGTGCTCCCACACGCTGCGGCCCATGTCGTGGACGTACAGCCGGGCGCCGCTGAGGCGGTTCTCCGGCTGCAGCCACCAGCCGAGCAGTTCGGCGGTGGAGCAGAATTTCTTCACGCCGTTACTGGCCACCGCCTCACCTTTGGGCCCGGGTAAGTCGGCGATGATCATGCCGCAGACATGGCATTCGTCACTCGGATGAAAGGCCACCGACTCCAGTGTCTGCGTGGTCTGTTCCTTGTCGCCGCAGCCGGCCAGGCCGAAGGCGAGGGCGGTGGCGAGCAGCGCTATTGCGCTGGTGCGGTACAGATGGTTCATGGATCGAGGTTCCTCAAGTCAGTGGAAAAATGGGCGAGCAGGCGCTGGGATTTCGCGGACAAGTCCGCTCCCACGGGCGCCATGCATATGGGAGCGGACTTGTCCGCGAATAAGGGGGACAGAAAAGCATCGCGGCCGAAGCCGCTCCCACAGAAACTCACACTCGCGCGGGTGCATCAGGTCGGGCGCCGACGAAACACGCCGTAGGCCAGTAGCAGCAAGGCCCCGGCCCAGGCCAGCAGGCACAGCCACAGCGCACTGCCGGGCAGCGGCAGGTCGCTGCCCAGCGCCAGCACGCCCATGCCGCTGCCGTCGAAGCCGGCCAGGTTGATCAGGCGGTAGATGTCAGTGGGATTGAGCAACAGCATCCAGGGCAGCAGTTCGGGATTGAATCGGCCTTCGCTGAACACCAGCAGGGCCAGCAACGCCAGGTCGAACACCAGCACGAAGAGAAACCACACCCCCAGCGCCAGGCCGGCCGCACTGGATTTCTCGCTGACCCTGGCGCTGAGCACGTAGGCCATCGCCAGGAACACCCAGCCGAGCAGCGTCGAGGACAGCATGAAGCGGCCGAACGCCCAGGCCAGTGTGGCCAACTCGACATCCTCCACCAGCAGGCCGATGGCCAGTGCCGCGCCGCCGAAGCCGATCATGACCGCCAGGGCGAGGATCAGGCCGTGGCCGACGAACTTGCCCAGCAGTATCTGCCCACGTCCCAGAGGATGGGTCAGCAGCAGCATCAGCGTGCCGGCCTCGTCCTCGCCGACGATGGCGTCGTAGGCCAGCAGCAGGGCGATCAGCGGCATGAGGAAGGTGGCCAGGCTCGCCAGGCTGGCGATGGTCGCCGGGATCGAGGTAAAGCCCAGTTGTCCGGAGGCTGCCGCACCGAGCCAGGCGATGCCCACTGCCAGAGCGGCGAACAGCAGACTGATGGCCAGCAACCAGCGGTTGCGCAGGCCGTCGCTGAGCTCCTTGCGCGCGATGTTCCATACCTGGCTCATGCTCCGCCCTCCTGTGCGCCCGCAGCGCCGGCGCGCTCCATGTAATGGCGATACAGATCCTCCAGCGAAGGCTGGTGAATCTCGATGTCCTGCGCAGCACCTTCATCGAGCAGTTGGCGCAGCAGCGGCAGCTTGTAGCCATTGAGCGCCTGCACCTCGACGCTGTGTTCACCCAGGCTGCGCGCGCTGTGGCCGGCTGCGTCCCAGCGCTGCAGCAACTGTTCGCCGGCGCGAATACCCGTGGCACGGATGCGTACCGGCAGGCCGGCGGCACCGCGTAGCTCGCCGAGGCTGCCGACCGCCTGCAGGCGGCCGCCGGCGAGAATCGCCGCACGATTGATGTGCGCCTCCACACCCGGCAGCACGTGTGAGCAGAGGATGATGCCGGTGCCGCGTTGGCGCAGGCGGTCGATCAGTTGGTAGAGGTCCTGAGTGGCGATCGGGTCGAGGCCCACCGTAGGCTCGTCGAGCAGCAGCAGGCGCGGCTCGCCGAGTATCGCCTGGGCCAGGCCGAGACGCTGGCGCATGCCCTTGGAATAGGTTTTCACCCGCCGCTCGGCGGCAGGCATCAGCCCGACCTGCTCCAGCAGTTCGTCGACCTGGCTCAGCGCCGCGCCCTTGAGGCGTGCGAAGTGACGCAGGGTTTCACGACCGCTGAGCTGCGGATAGAACATGACGTTCTCCGGCAGGTAGCCGAGCTGGCGGCGCACCTGTGGATCATCGGGCGCGCGGCCGAGCACGCGCACCTGGCCGGCACTGGGCGACAGCAGACCGAGGATCAGCTTCATGCTGGTGGTCTTGCCGGCCCCGTTATGGCCGAACAGCCCCAGGACCTCGCCTTCGCCAAGGCTGAGGTCGAGGTCGTGCAGTACGGTCATGCGCCCGTAACGCTGGCTGACGCTGTGGATATCGACGGCATTCATGGCGCAGCCTCCAGGCCGGTGTTCGACTGTGTTGCGGTGGGCGGGCGCATCAGCGGATGGCTGTCCTGCACGCCCGGCGACCTGACTACCGGGAATGCGCGCTGTACCCAGCGCAACACCTCGATGCTCGGGCTGTTCATCAGCAGGCGCACCTGCGGGTACATCCACAGCAGGCGGTCGACGTTGTCGTTCGGCTCGTAGGCGACGTCACCCAGGCCGTCGTCGTTGCGGTCCCAGCCCAGGTAGTCGCTCCAGTAGTTGCCGCGGCCCTCCACCGACCACTCCTGAGTGCGGGTGGCGACGTATTTCACCTGCTGCTGGTTGTCGACGAAGGCGTTGCCGGCGATGCGGTTGTCCTCGGAGCCGGCGGTGAGGTGAATGCCCAGGGTGCTGCGGGCGAAGTGGTTGTTCTCGATGCTGTTGAACAGCGAGTTGTAGATGAACAGCGCCTTGCCCTCATCGCCGCTGATCATGCTGTCACCACCGGTGTCGCCGGGCTGCACGTCGGTGACGACGTTGTCGCGGATCGTCGAGTAGGTGATGTAGTTCATCAGGATGCCGTAGTTGCGGTCCTGCTCGGAGCGGTTGCCGACCACGGTCAGCTTGCGGCTCTGCATCAGCGCGAAGCCGGTACGGGTGCGCCGGGTGACGTTACCGATCACACGGTTGTCGTTGGCGAACATGTAGTGCACGCCGTAGCGCAGGTCCTCGAGAACGTTGCCCTCCAGGTGGTTGCCGTGGGAGGTGTCGATGTAGATGCCGTCGCGGGCGTTGCGTACGTGGTTGTCGATCACTCGCGCACCGCGCACGGCGAACAGATGGATGCCGTTGCCGCGGTCCTGCGAGCGGATGCTCGGGTCGCCCTCGATGCGATTGCCGATCAGGCTGACGTTCTGGCTGCGGTCGACCCAAAGGCCGAAGCCCGGCCCGCTCAGGCGGTTGTCGCGCACCACCACATCGTGGGCGGTATGGGCGATGTGCACGCCGGCATCCATAGCGGTGAGATCGTGCCCCCAGTCGAGGAGGGTGCAGCCTTCGACGCTGACGACGCTGGCTTCGATGATCAACGCGCTGCCCTGCCCGTCGGCCCGCAGCACGGCGCCCGGCGCGCAGCGCAACTGCATGGGCTGGTCGATGACGAACTGCCCAGGGTACTCGCCTGCCGGTAGCAGCCAGCGGTTCTCGCCCTGCGCCTGCAGCGGCAGGGTCGAGATGGGCTGCACCTGCGCCATGGCGGAGCCTGCAGCGAGCAACAGCGCGGTGCAGATCGCGGGGAGCTTGGTATATCGGTTCACTGCACTTACCTTCGTCCACCTGTTCGTACGGGGCATCGCGTTTTGTGGGAGCGGACTCGAACGTTTATCCACAAGCATTCGCGGACAAGTCCGCTCCCACGATGAGGTGTGGCGGCTGAAAGCGAGGCCGGGGAAGGCAGCCTTCCCCGGCCCCGGCCTCAGGCCGGCTCGACCATCATGCGGCCGACCATCTCCATGTGCAGCGCGTGGCAGAACCAGCTGCAGTAGTACCAATGCAGGCCGGGCTTGTCGGCGATGAAGGTGATTGACGAGGTCTGGTTGGGGCTGATCTCCATGCTCACGCCGTGGTTGACCATGACGAAGCCGTGGGACACGTCCTCGATCTGGTCCATGTTGGTGATCACCACGGTGACTTCATTGCCCTGCTTGACCTTGAATTCGGTCAGACCATAGGCCGGCGCCATGGAGGTCATGTACACGCGCACCTTGTTGCCTTCGCGGATGACCTTGTTGTCCTCCTCCAGGTTGATGCCGTCCTTCTTGGCCATGGCCACGGTCGGGGCGAAGAAGGGATCGTTGCGGTCCCAGATCTTGCGCGTCTTGATCTGGTCGCGGCGCGCCATGATGCAGTCGTGCGGTTCGGCGAAGGTCGGGCCGTCGTGCACCAGCTTCATCATGTCGCCGGAGATGTCGATCAACTGGTCGTTCTCCGGGTGCAGCGGGCCGGTGGGCAGGAAGCGGTCCTTGGAGAACTTCGACAGCGCCACCAGCCACTTGCCATCGGCTTCGCTGGTTTCGCACAGCGAGGCGTGCAGGTGGCCGGGCTGGTAGTGCACGTCGAGCTTCTGCTTGATGTAGTTGACCTTCTCGCCCTTGTAGGCGCGACGGGCCTCTTCCATGTTCCACTTGACCACCTGGCTGTCGATGAACAGCGTGGTGTAGGCGTTGCCGCGGCCGTCGAAGGTGGTGTGCAGCGGGCCAAGGCCCAGCTCGGGCTCGCCGACCACCACGTCACGCGGGTCCTTGAGCTTGCCGGCGAAGAGGTCGGGGAGCAGGTCGATGTCGATCATGGTGCAGGTCGGCGACAGCTTGCCGTTGGCAATGAAGTACTTGCCGTCGGTGGAGGTGTTCAGGCCGTGCGGGTTCTTCGGCACCGGGATGTAGCGGGTCACCACACTGTCCTTGCCGTCCTTCTTGCGCCCGTCAACCACCGGCACCTTGGAGTCGCCGAGGGTGATGAAGCGACCGGCCTTGATCTCCTTCTCCACGGCCGGGATGTCGAACACCACCACCCAGTCGCGCTCGTTGCGCATCATGCCGCCGAGGTCGAAGGCCTTCTCCGAGTTGTAGCAGGTGGCGGCGGTGAAGCGCCCGGTGTAGTCCATGTCGGTATTGTCGAGGTTGCCGTCGACGATGACCTGGAAGGCCACCTCCATGGTTTCGGCATCCACGGCGTTGTACATGGTGAAGCTGTTCTCGTCCTCGAGGTCGAAGACCTTGCCGTCATTGGGGTGCGGGATGATGAACTCGGCGTTGCAGAACACGTACTTGGTGTGCGGCACCTTCTGCAGGCGCAGGCCGTGGATGGCCTGGACATTGGGGATGGTGGTGATCTTGTCGCACTTCATGATGTCCAGGCGGATGCGTGCGACGCGGCTGTTGGCCTTGTCGTTGATGAACAGGTACTTGCCGTCGTACTTGCCGTCGGTCATCGAGATATGCGGGTGGTGGCAGTCACCATTGAGGAACTTGGCGCTGTCGCCGAGGATGTGCCGGCTCTCGTTGGTCAGGCCCCAGCCGGTCGCCGAGTCGACGTTGAACACCGGGATGCGCATCAGCTCGCGCATCGACGGCACGCCGAGCACACGCACCTCGCCCTGGTGGCCACCGCTCCAGAAGCCGTAGTACTCGTCCAGCTCGCCCGGGGCGACATGGATCTTCTGCTGCGCCTCCTTGGCGGCCGCGGCCCAGCTGTCGCGGGTCATCACCCCGCCGACCAGGCCACTGGCCGCCACGGCGGCACTGGTAAGTGCGCTGGCGCCGAGAAAGCCGCGCCGGCTCAGACCGGTTTTTTCATCCTTATCGCTTTGCTTGTCGCTCATGGGTCGCTCCTGTTGGGAAATAACACGCCTGCCGCGAGCCCGGTTCGGCTCGTGGTCAGGCATCGCTCACCTCGACGGCGGGAATCAGTTGTGGGTCGGCAGCCTTCTTGCCGCGCTTCTTGCGCTTGTTGATCAGCGGCGGGCATTTGTTGTCGTTGTGGTAGGTCATCTGGCAGTCGAGGCAGTAGTGGCACTCGTTGCCGTTGATGCGACCGTCCGGGTGGATGGCCTGGATCTCGCATTCCTTGGCGCACAGCTGGCAGGGGTTGCCGCATTCCTTGCGGCGCTTGAGCCAGTCGAACAGGCGGAACTTGCTGGGGATCGCCAGGGCAGCGCCCAGCGGGCAGATGTAGCGGCAATAGACCTTGCGGGTGAACAGGTTGACCAGCAGCAGGACCACCGCGTACAGCACGAACCACCACTGGCGGTCGAACTTCAGGGTGATGGCGGTCTTGAACGGCTCCACCTCGGCGACCTTCTCGGCCACCATCATCGACTCCAAGGAAAGGCCGAACAGCACCAGCAGGACGATGTACTTGATCGCCCAGAGCCGCTCATGCACGGCGAAGGGCAGTTCGTACTGGGGAATCCTGATCTTGCGCGCCAGCTCGTTGAGCAGCTCCTGCAGCGCGCCGAACGGGCACAGCCAGCCGCAGAACACGCCACGGCCCCAAAGCAGGATGCTGGCGGCGGTGAACACCCAGAGCACGAAGATGATCGGGTCGGTGAGGAACAGCTCCCAGCGGAAATCCTGAAACACCGCGTGGACGAAGGTCAGCACGTTGACCACCGACAGCTGGCCCAATGCGTACCAGCCGATGAACAACACGGTGAACAGCAGGTAGCCACGGCGCAACCAGTGCAGGAACTGCGGTTTGCGGGCGAAGCTGTCCTGCAGGAACAGAATCACCGTGAGCAGCCCGAGGGCCACCAGCAGCACGCCGATCTGGAAGCTCTTCTGGTACCAGATGTTGACCCACAGCGGGCGGTTGGCCTCCTCGATCGCCGCCAATTCCGCAGCGGTCGGATGCGGCCGCTCGATGTAGTCCTCGGGAATCTGGTAGGGCAACTCGAAGCTGGTGAAGATGCCCTCGACCGGGCCGATCTGGCGCCGCACCAGCAGCTCCAGGCTCCACGGCGAACCGGGGTCGAAGGCGTGCTGCTTGCGGGCGATGAAGATCGCCATCTCGAAGAATTCGGGCATGCCGCCCGCGTACACGTCCGAGAGGCGGATGAAGTCGAGGTCGCGGAAACTGATGACATCGCCGAACTGGCGCAGCTGTACCCGATCGAAGATGCCGCCGCGCACATAGCCCGAGCCCTTGAACGAATACTCGCCATTGCCCAGTACGGCAAAGGCCTGCTCACCCGGCTTGAGGCTGTCGATCAGCTCCGCGTACTGGCGCTCGCCCAGCAGGTTGCGGCCGACGGTCGGCGGGTTCAGCGGCGCGACGTAGAGATCAATGAAGGTCTCGTCGTGCAGCTCCGGCGCAGCTACATCGATGCCTTCGGCCTCGGTGCCGTTGAAGGCGTCGTCGACCTGGCCACGGGTCAGGTGCATGCGGCGGATCGCGCCATTGCCGGTCAACTCGCTCCAGTCCGCCTCGTGGAAGACATCCTCGCGCACCCGCGACGGTCTCGGCCGCACATTTCTACCGTCCTCGATCAGGCCCAGATCGACCGCCACGGCATGGGCGGCGCGCATGACGATCTCGTTGATCACCATCACCGTCACGGTGGCGCCGGTCACCGCATCGACGGTCACCGCGTCGGGATCGCTGGAGCGCCCGACCACCACGCGCTGACCGGCCTTGACCCCGGAGTAATGGGCGTTGAAGTCGTGGATCTTCTGCTCGGGAATGCCGATCAGGACGATCGGCTCGTGGTGTTCGAGCAGGTAGGCGTCGAGGATCACGCCCTGCGGATCGAGCAGCACCTGCATGTTGATAGGCTTGCCGGAGTAGGCGGGCATGTCGGTGACGTGAATGCTCTGGAAGGCGTAGCCAAGGATCTCCTCGCCCTTGCGCAGCGTACGCACCTGATACTTGCCCGCGGCCTCGGAGAGGCTGTCAGCGTCGGGAAAGAACAGCCCGATACGCTGCTGCTCGGCGTCGTACTCCCTGGCCTGCAGGGGCAGCGCGAGCGCGATCAGGGCCAGAAGAACGACTAGACCGGCCCCCCACGCGCGCAACGCGCCAACGGCCGAAAGCTGGGGCTTCATCAGGCTACCTACATCCACTGCTCAATTGCGGCGGATGGTAGGTCGCGCGTCTTGCCGATCTCCTTGATTACGATCAAGAGCGGCCGGTGTCGTAATGCTGCTCGCTCAAGGCTAGGTCATTGGTGCCCCTCTCTCATTGATGGGAGAGGGCGAGGAGCGGATCGCGCATCAGTCCCGCATCGCTGCCTGGTCATTCGCGGCCAAGGCCGCTCCCACAAAAACGACGCCATTCACTCGGGACTACGCGATTGGCTCCCCTCTCCCATTCATGGGAGAGGGGCTGGGGGAGAGGGCCGAAAACACCGCGAAACCGCCGGTTTCCCCNNGAGGGGCTGGGGGAGAGGGGCAAGGGGCAAGGGGCAAGGGGATGAAAAGCGCTCCCTGCCAGCTAAATGAACAGCATTACGGGCAGCGGCGATGAAACCAACGAAGAAGGGCAGGCGATCCTCGAACGCCTGCCCTCTAATTTTTATCTGGCCGCAGTCGGCCAGGCCGTCATTTCAGTGTCAGCACCCACTCGGCCAGGGTCTTGGCTTCCTCCTCGGTAACCGGATTTGGTGGCATCGGCATGGCGCCCCAGACGCCGCTGCTGCCGTTCTTGATATGGCCGGCGAGCACCTCCGCCGCGCCGTCGACACCTGCATTCTTCGCCGCCACGTCCTTCAGGGACGGACCGACCAGCTTGGCCTGCACGCTGTGGCAGGCGCCGCAGGGCTTGCTTTTGAACAGCTCTTCGCCGGACGCGGCGTGGGCATTGGGCAGCGCCGCCAGACTCAGCAGGGCCGCCAGCGGAATCAGCGCTTTGTTCATGATCACTTCCTCATCGTAGATGTGGCCTGCCGGATACAGCTGGCGGCTGGCGCGTTGTTTGATAAGGATCATAAACAGAGGCATTTGCCGCGGCGCTTGACCGCAATCAAGTCTGTCGCGCGTGGCGCTTGAGAGCGCCCATCCGCCCCCGCTAGCGTGCAGCCAAACCCGTAGCGAAACAGGAACCGTCATGCACGACACCCCCTTCTATCAGGTACAGGGCGACGAACAGCTGCTGTTCGAGCAGGCCTGGCAGCAGCGCATGCCGGTACTGCTCAAAGGCCCGACCGGATGTGGCAAGACACGCTTCGTCCAGCACATGGCGCAGCGCCTGCAGCTGCCGCTGTACACCGTAGCCTGCCACGACGACCTGAGCGCCGCGGACCTGGTCGGCCGTCACCTGATCGGCAACGAAGGCACCTGGTGGCAGGACGGCCCGCTGACCCGCGCGGTGCGCGAGGGCGGCATCTGCTACCTGGACGAGGTGGCCGAGGCGCGCCAGGACACCGTAGTAGTCATCCACCCGCTGGCCGACGACCGCCGCGAACTGTACCTGGAGCGCACCGGCGAGGTCCTTCAGGCGCCGCCCGGCTTCATGCTGGTGGTGTCCTACAACCCCGGCTACCAGAATCTGCTCAAGGGCATGAAACCCAGCACCCGGCAGCGTTTCGTGGCGCTGCGCTTCGATTACCCCGGCGTCGAGCAGGAGTGCCAGATCGTCGCCCGTGAGGCTCAGGTCAACGAGTCGCTGGCGCGCCGCCTGGTCGCCCTCGGCCAGGACATCCGCCGTCTGGAGCAACATGATCTGGAAGAAGTGGCCTCGACCCGCCTGCTGATCTACGCCGCGCGCCTTATCCACAGCGGCATGGACGCCCGCACCGCGTGCCGCGCCTGCCTGGCCGAGCCGCTGTCTGACGATGCGCAGACGGTCGCCGCGCTGATGGACTTGGTCGATGTCCACTTCGGCTGAACGCGAGGCCGCCCGGCTGCCGGGCGATCTGGCGATGTGGTTTTTGATCCTCGCCGAGCTGACGGTGTTCGCCCTGCTGATCCTGACCTTCGCCATCACCCAGGCGCTCTCGGCCGAGAGCTTCGCCGCCAGCCGGGCCCTGCTCGATGGCTCCATCGGCCTGGCCCTGACCCTAAGCCTGCTCACCGCCGGTTTCTTCGCCGCACTGGCCGTGCACTGTGTACGTGCCGGTCACGATCGTCAGGCCAGCGCCTGGCTGCTCGCCGCGCTGGCCAGCGGTTGCGTCTACGTGGTGCTCAAGGGCCGCGAGTTCGGGCACCTGATCGACGCCGGGCTGGATCTGGAGTACGACCGCTTCTTCACCCTGTACTGGATTCTCGGCGGCTTCCACTTCCTCCACGTGCTACCCGGCCTGCTGCTGTTCGCCTGGCTGGCCTGGCGCTGTCGGCGCGGCGTGTACGCGCAGGCCGACAAGCACGGCGAACTGGAGTCGTGCGTCCTGTACTGGCACATGGTCGATCTGATCTGGGTGCTGCTGTTCCCCTTGCTCTATCTGCAGAGGTAATCCGGATGAACGCCTTCCTGTGCTGGCTGGGCCTGGTACTGCTGTCTTTGCTGAGTCTGTGGCTGGTCACCGCGCCGGTCGCCTCTTGGGCTGCCCTGGCGCTGTCGGCGGCAGCGCTGGGCAAGGCCTGGCTGATCGTCGACGGGTTCATGGAGTTGCGCCACGGCCCGCGCCTATGGCGCGCGTCGTTGCTGGCGTGGTCGCTGTGCATGGCGAGCGCGCTGTACTTCGGCACGCCCTGAGCGAGCCGGGGCCCTGTTCGCGGACAAGTCCGCTCCCACAGGTCAGAAGCGCGACCTGCTTTTTTTGTGGGAGCGGACTTGTCCGCGATCTTTGCTGTACCCACGCGGAATCCGCCGCCAACCCGAGTTCCCCTTTCCCCGCCCAGTACTGCGATTGCGCCTTCTTGATCGCCATCAAGCGGTTTTCCCGGGGTGCCGTCCGAAAATGGCCTCGCCAAGCCTTTGAGGACATGACCATGTCGGAAACCTTCACCAAGGGAATGGCCAGAAATATCTACTTCGGGGGAAGCGTGTTCTTCATCCTGATATTCCTGGCCCTGACCTTCCACAGCGAACAAACCTTCCCCGAACGCACCAACGAACACCTGATGAACGAAGCGGTGGTGCGCGGCAAGCTGATCTGGGAGCAGAACAACTGCATCGGCTGCCACACCCTGCTGGGCGAGGGCGCCTACTTCGCGCCGGAGCTGGGCAACGTGTTCGTCCGCCGCGGTGGCGAAGAACAGTTCAGCAACTTCCTGCATGCCTGGATGGCGGCCCAGCCGCTGGGCGTTCCCGGCCGCCGCGCCATGCCGCAATTCAACCTCAGCGACAGGGAAGTGGACGATCTCGCCGAGTTCCTCAAGTGGACCTCGAAGATCGATACCAACGACTGGCCGCCAAACAGGGAGGGCTGAGAAATGACCACTGCCAATCCGCACCTGAAATTCGCCTCGCAAGCCGTGGCCAAACCCTACTTCGTGTTCGCCCTGATGCTGTTCGTCGGGCAGATCCTGTTCGGCCTGATCATGGGCCTGCAGTACGTGGTCGGTGACTTCCTGTTCCCGTTGATCCCCTTCAACGTGGCGCGAATGGTACACACCAACCTGCTGATCGTCTGGCTGCTGTTCGGCTTCATGGGCGCGGCCTACTACCTGATCCCAGAAGAGGCCGACCGCGAACTGCACAGCCCGAAGCTGGCGATCATCCTGTTCTGGGTGTTCGCCATCGCCGGCGTGCTGACCATCCTCGGCTACCTCGCCGTGCCCTACGCCACCCTGGCCAGGATTACCGGCAACGAGCTGCTGCCGACCATGGGTCGCGAGTTCCTCGAACAGCCGACGATCACCAAGGCCGGCATCGTGGTGGTGGCCCTGGGCTTCCTCTACAACATCGGCATGACCCTGCTCAAAGGTCGCAAGACCACGGTCAGCGTGGTGATGATGACCGGCCTGATCGGCCTGGCGGTAATGTTCCTGTTCTCCTTCTTCAACCCGGAAAACCTCGCCCGCGACAAGTACTACTGGTGGTGGGTGGTACATCTGTGGGTGGAAGGCGTGTGGGAACTGATCATGGGCGCGATGCTGGCCTTCGTGCTGATCAAGGTCACCGGCGTCGACCGCGAGGTGATCGAGAAGTGGCTCTACGTGATCATCGCCA